>NZ_QGAD01000006.1:0-286224 GCF_005233705.1 Paenibacillus sp. CFBP13512
CTTATTGAATTGGTTTGCTGTCAAGTTGATCGTGATCACGTTCTTCTTGGCTGCTACTATATATATCGGCAATATTCAAAGTTTGTGAATAGGTTTTTAAGATTTATTTTTATTTTGATTAAAAAGATTTACTAATGCATTAACCTGCTCTACTTGCGGTGTAGCAGAAGCTTGATTAGATTGCTGAATAGCCACATAAATTTCTTCACGATAAATATCAATATGAGCTGGGGCAGAGATACCTAACTTTACGGTATCACCGTCTACGCTTAGTACAGTGACTTCAATATCATTCTGAATAATAATTTTTTCACCTTTTTTTCGTCCCAAAACCAACATATTAAGCACCCTCTTTCTGATCTGATGGTTGTAGAAGATGCTTAGTATGATAGGATGATTGATGCAATATTATTTGTTCTGCTTTGGAAGTCTCTTCATTGCATACAATAGGTGCTAACAAATTCAAAGTTGATTTTTCCATTTGATCATGTAATGTTACCATGCAAGCAATACGCAAACTTTTTTCAGAGACCAATTCAGGATATTCCTGATCTTCAATTTCAAATTCATAATCTGGATAAACAACAAAGGGATCAACTAGTAAAAAAGATAAAGAAGGTTCTTGCAAAGATTGAAGATAACTAAATGGACTATTTTCTACATCAATCCAAGCAAAAGACTTTTCCTCTTCAAAACCCGGAAGTCCTTTAGTAAATTGATAGATTTGTTCATCTGCAATAGTAATATCTCCCCATGACGTTGTTTTTAAGATCACTGTATTTTCCCCTTTTCCAGCTTAAATAGCCGTCATTTTATTGTTAATATAACCCAAAAAGCCGCAGATAGCGAATACCGCTATAAACGACTTTACATAGTAGTATCCAACGTTGGCGGCGCTGGCGGTGTAAATTGAACGGATGGATACTGTTGCATATAAATATTGACGTTGCCTTTATTATATTCGATCTCTGGTGCATTGATTCTTGTCTGTATGTCAACTCCACCCAATCGTACATCTAAGGTCGCAGGAGTAAAACTAATATTAATATCTACATTAGCAGACGAAGCTGGACCTCTATATTCTATAAACGGAGGCTTGTCTAAAGATCGAGAGCGCATAATATCCCCTAAACTATTACCGGGTTTATAAAATTCTCGCATCCGTTCTCCCATTTCCACTCGCTTTGAGAGCCCTTGAAGAAAAACTTGTTGAATATTAGAATATAAACGTTTGCTCATCTCAAGATGACTACCACCGGTGTAAGCAGCAAAAGCTCGACTTTGATCCACTGTAAGTTCGGTTTTTGCTTGATGGATCTCTAACTCAGCTGGAGTTGTAGTAATTTCAAGATCAGCTTTAGGTTGTCTTATCGAGAATGACCCTTGTGTAGTCTCAATTCCAATTTTACCTGGTGTTTGTCGAATCTGTACTATAGGTATGGAGCTCATAGTTTCGCCCCCTCGTTCTTCTTCATTTATATACTTATCTTAAAAAGTCTACCAAAGATGTAGAAATAATTTTAGCCCCTGCAGAAAGAGAAGCTGTATAAATATTTTCTTGAATTTGAGATTTAACTAATAATTCAGCGTAATTAGAATCTTCTACTTTAGATTGAAGTGCTGTCAAATTAACTTCCATATCGCCTAATCTGGATTTCATTAATTCAACTCGATTGGTTTTGGCTCCTACTTCGGATTGAGCAGTAAGCACTTTTTCTACTCTCGTATCAATATTAGTTAATTGATTCGATAACTCTTTAACATCACCATTTTTTAGAGCAGCAGAAACATTATTTAGTAAATTAAAAATATTATCCGTTTCTGTAGATGTACCAAATACTTGATTACCTGTAACATTAAGAGGCAATTTGACATTATCCCCTATCATATAATTAATCGATCCTGTATCTGTTTGTACATTTGCTCCATTGGTAATATCGTGAGTTCCATCTGCACCTATAGAAAAGTCATAAGGTTTTTGATCATAATTCTGACCGTTAAAAATGTATTTCCCATTCAACTGACTATTAGAAATATCAATAAATTGCTCTTTAAGTTGAGAAATTTCGCTATTAATACTATCGAAAGCAGATTGAGGGTTAGTTCCTGTTGATGCTTGTACAGTCAATTCCCTTAATCTTTGTAAAACATCATTCGTTTGAGTTAAAGTAGTATCATTATATTCTAACCAAGAGATTGAACTATCCACGTTTTTTTGATATTGCTGGTTGGCGGCAACATCGGCACGATAACGCAAAGAATAAGTCATTCCTACAGGATCATCTGAAGGACGATTAATTTTCATTCCTGTAGACATCTGTTCTTGCGTATTCTGCATTTGACGTGCATTACGATTCAAGTTTAGTAGCAACTGGTTACTTTTCATATTATTTGTTACTCTAAGCATTAGCAGAATCCCCTTACTTTCTTATTATCTTCCAACTACGCCTGTAGAATTAATTAATTTATCAAGAAGCTCATCATAAGTAGTCATAAAACGAGCAGCAGCAGTATAAGCATGTTGAAATTTAAGTAAATCACTCATTTCTTCATCAACAGATACGCCACTTACAGATTGTCTACGGCTATCGATCTGAGTCACAATAGATGTTGCATTGTCTGTTTGACGATTAGCCTCCTGAGCTTGTATACCAATTTGACCAATCATTGTACTATAAAAAGAGTTAATTGTTGAAGATTGAGAACCATCTGCAGAACTGAATTTTTTACCACTCAATTCAGAAATAATTAATGCCATACTATTATTTCCTTTAATCACTGTAGCAGGTGTCCCTGATACACGCATAGATGTAGCAATAGCGTTGACATTATTTTGAATATCCGGGTTAAGTGTAAAATTACCAGCAGTAATCGCACCGCCATCAGAAGAAACAAAGAAAGGTACACCTGTCTTAGCCGCGCCTGTAGCATCAGTATCTAAAGAATATCCTAATTGTTGCAAACCATTAATACCTTTTACAACAGTTGAAGTATCTTCTTTTAACGTACGAGACTCTGTAGTTCCTGTATAAGGCACTCCATTTAATACTGTACCTTCAGGAATTACTGATCCTTTAGGAAGAGTAACTGTGACATCACCATTTGCAATCGTATTCGCTAATTGATCTAACTGATTCTTGTAACTAGCTACATATGAATCACGAGATGCTATCATTCCATGTACTTCACCGCCAGTTAAAGTGCCACCTTGATAAGCAGTGTTTAAAAAAGCCGAATCTACTGTAGTCGGAGTGTACCCTGCTACTAATGCTTGTCCTCCAATGCTAACGTTATATCCTTGTGCATCTTCTGTTACATTTACATTTACAATAGCAGATAATTTATCAACAAAAAGATCACGTTGATCACGCAGATCATTGGCATCATCGCCCAATGCTTCTACTTTTACAATGGATTGATTAAGAGTTGCAATAGAGTTGGTATATCCTTGAATTTCGGAGGCTTTTGTAGCGATGTTAGTCGTAAGATCAGCTGAGAAGTCAGTTAATTGCTTGTTAATTTGATTCATCGAATCTGTAAGTGCTAGCGCATTTTCTTTCACTACACTACGGGCAGTTAGGCTCTCTGGATCTTTACTAAGATCAGACCACGAATCCCAAAAGTTTTTTAGTACTGCACTGAAGCCTGTTTCAGAAGGCTCTTGGAAAATTTGTTCTAACTTGCTTAAAGAGTCTGCACGTGTAGTCCAGCTTCCTTTAATAGCATTTTCTTGACGATATTGACTATCTAAAAACAATTCTCTCACTCGAGTAACTTGAGTAGCTTCTACACCTGTACCAATCTGACCGGCTGATGTCGAATGAGAGAATCCCGGTGCTTCAATAGGACGAGTAGCTGACATTTTAACAACTTGGCGAGAATATCCTTCTGTATTAGCATTCGCTATATTATTTCCTGTTGTATTCAGTGCAGTGGATTGAGTGATAATACTGCGTTTTGCTGTCTCAATCGAGTGAAATGTAGATGTCATTGATTAACCTCCTAATACTTATCCACGTCTATCAAAAAGTCCTTTTTGTCTCGTTCCATAACTCTGATGAGCTGCTGGATGCTGATAAGTTATATCTTGATTTGGTTTATCAAGCATAACATCTAACGAGAACTCAATAAATTCTAATGACTGTTCAAGTAATTGTTGATTTAAAATATTGACTTGCTTTAATTGATCTAATGTAGATTTCAAACGTGATTGTGTATCCAACAACATTTGTTTTTCTTCGATATCAAAAATAAGACGAGCTAATTCACTTACCGTTAAATTAAGTTGAGATTTTATTCCGCGTTCGTTTAAAAATGAATACGAAGCTTGTATACGTTCTTCATCGGCTTGTTCGATTGATTTGATTAATTTAGATTCTTGGTTGAGTATACGAATCAATGTATCAACATCATTACTTATAATACTTGTCTTTTTGACTTGGCCTAGATCAAGCATTTGGTGATGATATAGATCCAATTGATCCAAAACACTGACAAGTCTATTTAATGACATTGATTAATTCCCCGTTCCTTTTAGGAAAGGCAACAGCTTATCTGCAAGCGCGCCTGCATCCACATTATACGTACCCGAAGATACTTGTTCTTTCAGACTTTGAATTTTTTGAGCACGTTCTGCATTAGCAGAAGCTTGTGTGCTGTTTGCTTGTAACATTTCCATTGCCTCCGGCGAGATTGACACTTCATCTTTACGATTTGCTTTTTTATCATTAGTTACCGATTTTGCTTCTGCTGCTCTTTGGTATGGGTTAATTGCACTTACGCGGTTAGTTTCGTTAATTTTCATGGTTGACACGCTCCTTAGTAATTTTAGTTGAGAAGAACTTCCTATTTGGTATAGGACGTTCTTTTTTTGATATCAGGAATCTTGGGTGATAAGCAAAAGGTTGTTTTCCTGATATCATATAGACAACCGATTTAGTATTTACTAAGATTATCGGACATTTTCGAAGTAATTTTTATAGTTATAAAGTGGTTAATTATAAAGCGACATTTCTCATTGCTTAAGTCCTAATCCTGCACAGGTATGCAACTTGAATCACTCATATAGCACTAAATATTGTCGTTATTTGACTTGTATATGGAAATTCCTTTACATATTTCGGAATTTGTCGACTGCCCGATAGGTACCTTGGGTTTTTTGTGCTTCTTCTTTTTTAGCTACTGTATCATCTTCATAAGCATGTTGGATATCTTTGTTAAGACGTGAACGGCAAGAATCGCACATATTACTATCACGAATAGGACTACCACATACTTCGCACGCATAAGACATATTAGGCGCATGTGCGATAGAAATACGTCCTTCTCTAATAAACTGTGTGATTTGCTTCACAGGCACTTCCACTGCTTCAGATAATTCAGTGATGGTTGTTCCTTTATGTTCACGTAAGTACTTGATGCAATCTTCATATTGGAATTCAATTTCTTTTATACAATTACCACAGATTCCTCTGAGGTTCATAACATGCAATTTACCACAACGTGGGCAATTAGCTAAGTTCATCCCGTACCGCCTCCTAATCATTACACTGTATCTTTATCATTTAAGCTCTTATTTATATTATATCGTACAATAGAGCTCCATTTATTAATAATAAACCTCAAATTAACGATTTATTTAATAGATTCTTTTAAACTGTTCTCAAAATAGACTAGAGTGATTCTAAAATCATAATAGAATCATTTTTAAGAGCGAGCCCATGTTAAGCTAAACACTTGTATATCTATATGATGACATTTTCCTGCTTCAATTAATGCTTTGGCACAATTATTAATGGTACTACCGGTGGTATAAATATCATCAACTAATAGTATGTTTAATGTTGGAGACTGATAGGTCGCCAACCATTGTGGTGTATGGGGCGCATAACTGAATGCTTCTTGCATATTCAACAGACGTGCCTGACGACCTTGTGAACTTTGCTTTAACGTATCTCGCTGCCTTACTAGAAGAGGGATATAGGATAAATGCTCATAAGTTGCTAAATATTCTGCCAGCACAGCTGCCTGATCGAAACCTCTCTGTATTAATCGTGTAGAACTTACAGGAACCCCGGTGACTATATCGATATTCCACCTTTTTTGATAAAACTCTATCATTTCTCGTTTCATTAGCTGGTAAGCTTCAATCATCATCTTACCTAGTAGTGGGGCATAGCGCTCCTGACCATGATATTTATAATCGGCTATCCACTGTCTCATCGTATCATTGTAATAGACAGCACTACGGTTAAACATAAAATAGCGCTGAGAAGCAGATTTACGCTGACAATCAGGGCAGTATTCTCCTCGTCCACACACTTTACATTGTTGTTGTGTAATCCACGGAATAGATAAAGCACATTTCTCGCATATTTGAGGATACCTTTTCATAAGAGGTGCTTTTTTATGACAAGTCATACACGCAGTATATTGCGGGTGCAGATAAGATAACCATGTCTGCCAACGATTTTGCTTTAACATTGCTAATACCTCCTTTGTTAACGAATATCTGTTGATTTCGATAGATGTAGATAGCCTTTACGCTTAGCTATACGATTCATAAGTTTGATTTGAGCTACTGCTTTTTTCTGCTCAATCGTCCATTGCTTGGATGCAAAAATAACAAGGCCTTTCGGATCTTCTTTGGATCTTCCCGCTCGTCCTGCCATTTGTACTAAAGAAGCTGCATCAAATAAACCACTGTCAGCATCTAAAATATAAACATCGCTATACGGAATCGTCACTCCTCGTTCCAAAATAGTTGTCGTTACCAATATTCGTATCTGTTGCTCACGAAAAAGTAAAACCTTATTCGCTCGTTCAACATCTTGAGAAGAAGTACCTGCTATAGAAAGCTGTGGAAAATAGGATTGTAAAAGTTCAACCAGAGATTCTATCAAAGCGATTCGTGATACAAATACAAAGATCTGTGCTTGACGTGTTACCGAGTAACGCAATTGTTTTAATAACGTATGTGCTAACTGCTTCTTTTTTAAAGCATTATTTACTGTCGGCATCGAAATATACTTAGGCACAGGTAAAGGATGACCATGAAAGCGAGCAGGCACTTTAGCATGAGCAAGAGTGCCTCTTTTAATCTCTTTTTGCAAAGCTGTAGGTGGAGTGGCTGATAGATACACAAAAGCACCATCCGATTTGCAACAACGGTTAGCCGCATAAGCCAGCATAGGATCATTGTGAAAAGGGAAAGCATCCAGCTCATCCAAAATAACCAGATCAAAAGCTTGCGAAAAACGGAGTAATTGATGCGTTGTAGCGATCGTTAGATCTGCTTCTTGCCAGCGATCTTCACTTCCACCATAGAGTACAGCCATCGTTGTGGTAGAAAAAGCTTTCGCCATTCGGGGAGCTAATTCTAGAACTACATCTCGTCTTGGTGTCGCTACTAATACTTTTCCTGCATTTTTCAACACGCTATCAATTAAAGGAAACGTCATTTCTGTTTTGCCTGCACCAGTCACTGCCCAAAGTAGGAAACGTTTATGTGTAAAATAGGAAGTCCTAGGAATCTGCTTTTTGTTATTAATACGAGATAGGAACGATGTAGCGAATAGATACTTACTTAACATAGCTTTTGGGTTTAATCTATTTGCTGAACCGATCAAAAAATGCAGTGCACTCGTCGTGGCTTCTGTCTGTGCATCACTTAGTCCCCACTTTGTTTGTATATGTTCTGTATGGATAGGAATATCTATAGTAGAAAAAGGGGTCGTACGTGATGAAGCTACATATACCGATTGAATTAATAATGTACATTCACGGCTTCTACCTAGATTTAGGCATGTTTCACAATAGGCACATGCAGAACTGCCACAGCTGGCGCAGGGTGTATGATTCATAGTGTGGCTACCACAACGTTGACACTGATAACCTAAAATAGGATCTATATGAACACCTGTTAGTAATCGCAGTGATTGAGTGAGATAAGCGAGCTGGGTGTATGTTTTCCACTCCTGTATGTTATCTACTTGCTGATCTGTCATCATCATGATGTATTCAGTAGCCAGTAAAGAACGGCCTGTCATCATTTTTGCTAGTGTTATCGCTCCGAGCATGACTTGTTTTTTCCAAGTCGAGGATAAAGGATATTGAGTCCCTTCATTTTGCTTTTCTTCTATAGTAGATAGTAAAAAAGGAATATCCTCTGTTTTACCCAGCTTGTCATCCCACAAAAGCTGAATTTGCTCTATCGGAATAACAGACTGGATCTCACTATATTGAATATGGGAATGATTATAATTTCGTATACGGTTATACAGCCATTTCTCTATGTATTGTTTCCATTCTGTAGGACTCCAACAATCTGCACGATGATCAAGTTCTAAATATTGTTGGCATTGTATGGCCCAACCTAAAGGTATCACAGAAGAAATACAGATCATTTGCTGAGCACGTTCATCCCGTCGTTTCTCTGAAGTCCACCAGATGAGATCGATACAAAGATCCAGTGATATTTCAAAAAGCCATCCTTTAGATTTTCTAATAGCATATAAAACAATATGCATGCCTGTTCTCCCTTCTATATAGAAATAAAAACAAAAAAAGCACACCTTCCCTATTCCTAGGAAAAGTGTGCTTCACTTTTACGTGTGTTTATCTTACAAATTAAAGAGTAACCCAACCATGTTTGATCGCATTGATTACTGCTTGTGTGCGATCATCAACTTCCATCTTTTGCAAGATGCTACTTACATGATTTTTTACTGTTTTTTCACTGATGAATAGATATTCACCAATCATCTTGTTACTCTTACCTTCTGCCATCAAACGCAATACTTCGGCTTCACGGCGTGTAAGAGGATTATCGTCACCGGCTACAAATTTAACACCTGTATCGCCAGAGCTATTATTATCTGTTAAAACACCAGATTCATTTGTATATGTCATGCGGCGTAGTTGTTGAATCAACTTGCCTGTTACTTTTGGATGGATATAAGCATGTCCTTCCATAACAGAACGAATAGCATTGACCAAAGACTCAGCTTCCATATCTTTTAACAGATATCCTGAAGCCCCTTTACGCAATGTTTCAAATACATAACTTTCATCATCATGAATAGACAGAATAATAACCTTAATATCAGGGAATAGTTCACGCAATTTCTCAGTAGCGACTACTCCATTTTCGATCGGCATATTAATATCCATTAATACAACTTCTGGAGGATTATGATTACAGAATTCTAAAACTTGAATTCCGTCTCCACATTCACCTATAACTTCAAGGTCATCCTCCATATTCAGAATACGCTTTAGACCTTCACGAAAAAGCTGATGATCGTCGGCTAGCAATATCTTAATCTTTTTAGTGCCGTAATCATGGTTTTCCATTCTGTTACTCCTTTCACTTTTCCACGTTCGTCGGAATATGGATTACGATTTTCGTACCCTGATTTTCGGCAGATTCGATTTCCATTCTTCCTTCAAGCAATTCTACTCGTTCCCGCATACCAATTAATCCAAAATGAGTATGATCTTTGGTCTTTTGCTCTATCATATCCAACTTAAAACCGCGTCCGTTATCTTCTACAATCAACTTCACCATTTGTGACTGGAAAGTAATGATAACCGTTACATAAGTAGGATAAGCATGTTTAGACGCGTTAGTGAGTGCTTCTTGAACTAGTCGGTAAATCGCAGCTTCCATAGCAGAAGTGAGTCGATATTCCTTGCCTCTTGTTTCGAAAATCGTGCGGATTCGAGTTTTATTCTCAAAATCTTGCACATATTTCCTTAAAGTTGGAATGAGACCCAAATCGTCGAGGGCCATCGGTCTTAAATTAAAAATTACTTTTCTCATTTCTTCTAAACTAGAGCGCACTTGTCCCTTCAAATCTACTATTTCGTCCTGGACCATCTTATATTCCTGCTTTGTAATCATTCTTTCTACAATTTCGGTCCGAAGAACTAGATTTGCGAGCAATTGAGCAGGACCATCGTGAATTTCCCGGGAAATTCGCTTACGTTCCTCTTCTTGTGCAAGAATGATTTTTAGTCCAATGAGTTGACGGTTTTTAGCAGATTCCAAAATACGAGTGACTTGATTAAGTTCGCCAGACAGGTATTCTAGTACAACCCCCATCTGCGAGCCGATCGTTTCAGCTCGCTCAATCGAACTTTCTACATTTTTCACCCGTTTTTGTAAATCATCCCGTCTTGCTTTTAAATACATTTCTTTCTCACGATAAATCATCAAATCCAATTGCAGTTGTGTTGCACGTTCATACGCTTGCTTGATGTCTTCTTCATTATACCGCACAAAGTCTCTGCTGACTTCAGTCAGTCGAATCCGAGAACTACGATAACTGACTTCAAGCTGATCTACTTTTTCAATCGTTTCAGTGGTTTCACGAAGTACCAATTCAAGTTCTGTATTTAACGAGAGCAATTCACTCCGCGAAGTATCCAAAATCTCGAAGATTTGATATTTGCTATTTTCCATAACACTTGTTGCATTCTTAATGACGTGATCTATTGCATCAGCGTGGAACTCCACTCGATCTTCTCCATTTCTGTAAGTCAATTGTATGATGCATGTATTATCATATCATAACTTATCACGATTGGATGCTTACCGTCTTGGTTTTCTGATCCCATTTTACAGTCAATCCAAGCTGTTCTGACACCAATCTTAACGGGACTAAAGTCCTTCCTGATACGACTAAAGGAGCAACTGTAGAACTTTTCAGCTTACCATTAGCTACATAAGCTTTATTATTTACAGTTAAATCCAGTAATTGCCCTGCACGTAAAATCGTCACTCTTTGACTACTTTGATTCCATGTCGCTTGTCCACCAAATGCATCCATTATATATTTGACTGGCACATAAGTCGCATTATTTTTGAGCATTGGAGAAACATCGATCGATTGTGCTTTGCCATCTAGTGTTGAAGTCTTTTTACCCACTGTCATTGATAATGTACCTTTTGGCATCGTATATGTTGCTGCCTGAGCTGCACCGGTTAAACGAATATTGTCCATAGCGATCATTCCTGTAGCTGCACGTTCATCTTGTCCTTCAGCTACATTTACCACATATACACGTTTTAATTTAGCCGGATAAGCGATGCCTGAACCAGAAAGATCAATATTTAATGTTTTCCAACCGCTCCAATTGATACTTTTCGCAAAATCAATATAGACGGTTTTGCCACTTGCATCAGTTACTTCACCACGTAACCAGTTGTAACTCTTATCTCCGTATACATCAACAGTTACACCTGTTGTCCCTGCTGTAAGTGCTTTACCTGCTGTGCCACCAAATTGAGCATACGCATATTTTTTACTTGTTCCTGCTGTCATATCATAGGTTAATTGTAACACTTTAGAATTCGCATGATCGCCTGTTCCTTGTGTGACCTGAGCTGTTCCTTTAACTGTACTTGGATTTCCTAAGAAACTAACACTATAATTCGGATTTTCAAAGTCTTCCCATGTACTTGTTGCTCCGCCGCCCGCAGTCAATACCATCATTGTACTAAAACCATCATAGCGAGCAATAGCGTATCCCACTGTAGTACTACTATCTACTGAAGAAATACTTAATTGTCCGTCTTTCACACTACCTTTGAATCCAACAAATTCCCATTTTAATGTTTCTGGAGAAATCGTTAAGTTAGATCCATCTTTTAATGTAGCTGTTACCGGTACGGCAATGGTAGTGCCTGCTTGCAATGTAGCTGTAGAACTTGCTGTAGCTAAACTTTGAATAGCTTCAGCTCCTACGACATTGACATTCATACTTGTACTTACGCCACCGCTTGAAGCAATAATTTTAGCTGTTCCATTTTTGGTTGCTTTGAACTCGCTACCTGTCCATTTAATATTGCTACTTCCTGCTTTCCAGGATGGATTAATTCCAGCGGTACTGATCGGATTATAATACGTATCATAACCATTAGCTTCATATTTAGCTGTTTGTCCTATCAATAATTGCTTAGGACCATTAATACTAAAGCCTTGTACTTTACCTTGTGGAGCTGTTGTATAGACTCCTAGACCGTTTACGACACTGCGTTGAGTGTTACCGCCATATTCTGTTGGGAACGTCAGATCCGCTTGTGTCTCGCCTAAAGGACGTGTAACTAAAGTCGTTGACCCACCGCCATCTAAGTTAATACCTTTCCATACACCGATAGAAGACATAAATGACTGCAATTCATATAAAGACATACCTGCACTATTATCATTATCTTGTACAGTTACAATATAAGCGTATCGACCATCTTGTGAATAACCTACAGCTGTACGTGCACGATTTCCACCAATAGCTGTTGTACTACGAGAGAAGGAACTTGGTTTCCCTTGATCCACCAGAATCGTATGACCACCGATCATCATTTGCAAAGTAGTTGGATCAATCGTTTTACCTGTAGATTTAGCTTGTAGGCTATAGTCTGTTGTTACTTTTTGTCCAACTTTCATGTGTTGTTGTACAAATTGAGCTGCTTTACCATGGGTACGCAAAATATAAGCACCTTTTGGAACCACTTTTTGAATCGTAGCATTAACAGAAATTTGTGTAATGACTCCACCTTGAACAAGCACTTCTGTAGGTGTTGTTGAACTGTTAGCAGGACGCTCGATGGCTTTCCAAGCATCTGTATAGATATACATGGTATTCGAATGGCTAAATGTACCATTCGGTTCTGTCATATAAGAAGCCTGATTAATTCCCGCCAGGTCAAACGTAGAACCATCTTCTGCGGTAACTTTACCTTGAAACGTGAATTGATCAATCATAGGTGTTCCGTCTTTAGTCACACCAAAAGCATACATTCCTTTTAATTCAGAAGGACTGGACATTAATACCCCTTCAGAAGCTTGTGCTCCCATCGGTACGCCTTCACTAGCTGTATTAAAGTAGTCACCATTAACACCAGCAACTGCCTTTGTTTCCTGTGCCATACCTTCAACCGATTGTTTCGTTGTAAATTGATTGCCTTTACCGGTCATTACATCTAAATTCACATACGGGTTTTTCAAATCAACTTTAACAACATCCGCCAAAACAGAGACCGTTTTTCCAGAACGAGCTGTTTTATAACGATACTCCAAAAGCTTTGCTCCAGAAGTTATGTAGCTTTCATTCAATTGAGTCGTTTCAGCTGCACTAGCAATGTGTGTGGGTAACCAAGGTACTTGAGTAAAACCAATTTGTAATGCGGGTTGAATCCATAACGAGCCTGCAATAGTTAAAATCATCCATTTGCGTGCTGTTTTTGTTGTGCCTGTCATATGTTAAAACGCTCCTATTCGTTGAAAATTCAGTCGATCATTTGATTGGTGTTTAGAGTTATGATAATGTTCGCCTTGTTTATCATAACGTTGTTTAAGTACAGATGCCACTTCGACACAGTACACCTCATAAGAATATAGACTACAATAGAAGCAAAAAGTTACGGTAAACCAATCATTTTTCTGTAATCTCATGAAAAATGTTAACTGTTTGCTAGCTGATCTACACTATATAAGGTACATAGAATGATAGTTCCAGTTCCGAATAATGGTATTGGTTTTGAGCATAAAAAAGAAGGCTTCTCGAAAAAAAATCGAGTCACCTTCTTTTATCTAACTATAGTGGTTGAACCAATGTATTATAGTCCAGCTTGAGATTTCAATAATTCTGCTTTATCGACTTGTTCCCAAGGAAGTTCAACATCTGTACGACCAAAGTGACCATAAGCAGCCGTTTGACGATACAAAGGACGACGAAGATCAAGCATGCGAATAATACCAGTAGGACGCAAGTCAAAATTATTACGAACCAATTCTACCATTTTTTCTTCGCTTACTTTACCAGTTCCATACGTATCGACACTGATTGATACAGGATTAGCTACACCAATAGCATAAGCCAATTGGATTTCACATTTATCTGCCAAACCAGCAGCAACTAAGTTTTTAGCAACATAACGAGCTGCATACGCCGCAGAACGGTCTACTTTAGTTGGATCTTTTCCTGAGAATGCACCGCCACCATGACGTGCATAGCCGCCATATGTATCTACGATGATTTTACGGCCTGTTAATCCAGCATCCCCTTGAGGTCCACCAATAACAAAGCGTCCTGTTGGGTTAATAAAGTATTTAGTATCTGCATCAAGCAATTCAGCCGGAACTACTGGAAGAATAACGTGTTCCCGAATATCTGCTTGGATTTGCTCTAATGTAGTTTCTTCAGCATGTTGAGTAGATACCACGATAGCATCAATACGAACAGGCTTACCATCTTCATACTCTACAGTTACTTGAGTTTTACCATCAGGACGCAAATAATTTAGCGTACCATCTTTACGTACTTCAGCCAAACGGCGCGCGATACGGTGAGACAATGCGATTGGTAAAGGCATTAATTCTGGTGTTTCATTTGTAGCAAAACCGAACATCAAACCTTGGTCACCAGCACCAATATTTTCTGTTTCTTTCTCCATTAAAGCTGTATCACGTGTTTCTAGTGCAGAGTTAACACCTTGAGCGATATCAGCAGATTGTTCGTTTAATGAAGTAAGTACAGCACATGTATTATAATCAAAGCCATACTTGGCACGTGTATAACCAATTTCCTTGATTGTATTTCTTACGATAGATGGAATATCAACATACTCCGAATTGGTACTTACTTCCCCGATAACTAACACCAAACCTGTAGCCACTGCTACTTCACAAGCTACACGAGCATTGGGATCATTAGCTAAAAAAGCATCCAGTACAGCATCAGAAATTTGGTCACAGATTTTATCTGGATGTCCTTCTGTTACAGACTCTGATGTAAATAAATGTCTCTTAAGAGTAGACAAGAGTTTTCAACCTCCCATATGGATATTAAGGTGTCAGCATTGTGTAGAAATCTTTGATATTGCCAAAGCCACTCCACAAAAAATGAACCCTTTCCATAAGGAAAAGGTTGCTATACAAGCCTCAACAGTCATATTAACGTATTTAATACCAGGTGTCAAACGCTAATCATTATACACTAAAGTATATATTTTCTATACGTAAAAGATTTAATAGTCAATTGTAAATAAGCTGGATGACTCAGAACATAACATAGATTTAACTATTTTGTTTTATTCTATTTCAGATAGAGAATATCTATCTAGTTGAGCTTGAGATTTTTCTTATAGAAATATGATCTTACTGAATTTTGTAGTCACCGATCACTAAAACAGTCGCATTATATCCTTGAGTCATAGCCACTTCTACCCCGCGTCCATCTCTTGGAAATAAAAGCAGATGATTATTAGGAATTGCTTGGGACCCGCCCATTTCACTTCCAGCTGTCAAATCTAAAATTCCATTTTTATCAGAACTGTACACTACAGCTTTACCGGTACGCACAATGACTTCTGTGCCAGCTGCTGCTATCAACTTTTTGCCTGGACGTATTTCTACAACTTTTGTAGTCAATGTAGGCGTTACTACAGGAGAAGGCGTTACACTCGCTGGAGTTGTAGCAGGAGGAGAAACAGGTGTAGTAGGTGTATTGTTTTTAGTACCACTATTGGTAGTAGTACTACCTACAGAACCACTAGTACCCCCACCCAATGCTTTTTGAATTTGTTGATCTACATAACTTTTGGTAACTACTGGATCATCCGCAGAGCCAAGCTCACTACTAGCATTACTAGTAGTCATAAAAGAACTACCTACCCAAATACCAATACCAATCGTAGCTGTAGCCATTAGCCATGTTGCATACTTTTTCATACTATGTCCTCCTTAAATAAACATATAAAACAAAAATACCCCGGAGCAGTTGCCCGCTCTGAGGTATCTAAGCGAAAGTAGTTATACTTTCTATATGACAGTGTTCATATCAGAAGATATTACTTGCTGTTTACAGTTACAGTTTTAGCAGCTGCATCGTACATTACTGTAGCGTCAAGAGCTTTACCAACCCAAGCGATAGGCAATACAGTACGGTTAGCTTTAGTTACTGCTTTAACATCCATGTTGATTGTAGAACCGTTGATAGTCAATTGGTTAGTTTTAAGTTTCAATTGAACTACGCGGTCTCCTTTGATCAAAGTAACCATAGAAGTTGCTTTATCAAACAAGATGTTTGCAGGAGTTACACCCAATGCTTCAGCTACGTAACGAACTGGCAAGTAAGTGCGACCATTTTCTACATAAGGAGCAACTTCAGCAGTACGAGTTTCCCCGTTAACTTTGTAAGCAGTGCTTCCGATTGTGTAGATAGCTGTTACAGCATTAGATTCCATACCTGGAGCTTGTGTTCCGATAGTTGCGATAGTTCCTTGTGCAGCATAACGGTAGCTATCTTTCCAAGTTTGAGTTACATCACCGAAACCGTGGTAAGCAGTGTTAGCAGCGCCATCACCTTGTACTTTAGCAACAATGTTACCTTGTGGTACAGTACGGTCAATACGCAAGTTTACGCCGTTGATAGCAATTGTACTAGCAGTAGTACTTTCGCTGTCTACGTAGAAACGCAATACGCCTTGAGTAGCACTGTTGTTGTAAGTGTCGATAGACACGTTACGGATAGTCAAATCACCAGAAGTTACAGATACAGTAGGTACTGAACCGAAAGTTACCCCAGCTGGAAGAAGAACTTCTACCAAACCATTGTCATCATCAGTCAATGCGCCTGCTGCGCCTTCTTTAAGTGTCAAGTTACCGATGTTTGCACTATCAGAACCGATTGCAGCACTGTAAGTTGCATCAGAAGCAGACAATGTTAGAGATGGAGTAGCTGTTGCTACTTTAACTGTACCCGTCAAACCTTGACTACCAGCTACAGCAACATTCAAGTCACCACTGAATCCAGGTTGTACTGCTACTTCAATATCTTTCAATGTGATAGAACCAGCTTTATTAGACGTATTTTGATTTGGGAAAGTCAAACGCATAGTACGTCCGTCAGTACCAGTATAAGTAATACGTGGAGCTGTTAAACCATTAGCAGTATCAACAGAACCTGTAGTACCAGTTGCAGTTTCACCGTCTTCATAAACAGACTGCCAACGTGCTCCCTCTGGTAGTTGTAAAGTTACTGTACGATCATTAATAAATGAACCTGCTACAGATTCTTTAACAACAATATCACCTAATTGTTGCTCGTCTTGACCAGAAATTACAGTTGTAGGAGAAGTTACTGTTACTCCGCCACCATATTCACCATAAGAACCAACTACTAACGAAGAAATATTTGAGGAAGAGTTACCACTAACTGTAGCTGTAACATCTCCTTCTTTAGCTTTATCTTCATCTTCAACACGGAAATTCAAGACCATGTTAAAAGAAGCAGCAGTAGAAGAAATTGCACTATCATTTACAGCTGCTACAGTCAAAGTATCTGTACCAAAACCTGTAACTGACAAATCATTAATGTCAAAGTTATTATCACCAAACAATTTAGTGAATTCACCACGTGACTCCCACTCAAAACCTGATGGTAATTTAAGTTTAACTGCATTACCTGATTTTAAAGAACCTGCTACAGATTCAGTTAGTTTAAAAGTGAATCCAAAGCTGTCACTACTAGATTCAGTATCATTAGCTTCAAGAGCTACTTGACCTGAAGATACAACTGTAGCTACTTTAACATTCCCAGTTGGCAAGCCACTTTCACTAGAAGCAGAGAAAGTTAAATTTACATCACCTGTACTAGGACCTGTAGAAACGATATCTCTAAGATTCAATAGCAATTCAAAATCATCTGCATTATTAACAGAACCATTAAAAATAATTTGTGCTGATTTTTTGCTTACAACGTTTACTGCCACTGAACCTGGAGCAGTTCCTCCAAGAGCAACATACTCATAAGTATTGCCAGTAGCTGTTGTAGTTCCGTCTTGGAAAGTAATAGGATCTAAAGTTGTATTTTGACCTGTTGTAGTAGTCGGAAACTCAAAACCCTGTGGTAAAGTAAAAGTTAATGTATTATTTCCGCCAGCTAAAGTACGTTTGTCAACGTTTACTTTAACACGTCCCAAAGCAAGTGATTCTGAAGAACCTGTTCCTAGAGTTGGTACGGAATAAACATCAAAACTACCAGATGCATGTGCTGCTGTTGGAGCAACGATACCTGCTACTGGAGCGATACCTGCTAGCATAGCAGCGCTTGCTGCTACGTTTAATACTTTTTTAGTAGACTTTTTCATAAACTTTTGTTCTCCTCCTTGAATATCATAAACATTTTTTTTGTTTTTTTGTTTGTTGTGGATTTTGTCACTCATCAGTCGTTACACCCCCTCTCCGAGTTTAAAGCAAATCCCTTTTTGTATGATGATATCTGTGACAAAATCACAGAAAATCGTAACCGGAATATTTGTCAATCGAAAAACCGCAGTGCACAGAAGTTATTATACATTGCGTCAATGATGCCGTAAAGACATTTTTTCACATTGAGATCGACTAAACATTCCAAAAGTTAATCTCAATTTAATAACCTGTCAGCAATTATGTTGCCTTGTTTTATCGGGTTCATATATGTAGACGCAGGTTTCTTCAAAAAGTTGCGGTTTTTCAAAAAAAGTTTTCTGTTTTTTTTGCGACATATATTATATCGCAAAACAGAGCCTTAATTATCATACTACACTTTAGGAAGATGTGCCACTTTTGTCTACAATACTTTTTTATAACTATATTAGTAGTAAACACGTATTGGCCTCTTTAAACCACTCTTTGCATAATTATTTTTGCATAAAAAAAGAGAGAGCTCTTGGAGAGCACTCTCTAGTAACAAATTACATTTTAGGAAGTTTTTTATCGTTGATCATGACTTTCGCTAAAATAACTGCTGTATCTGAACGTAACATTTTTGCAGTTGGAGAATAGTTGAAGCCTTTTTTAGAATCTCCATCAATAGCAGAACCATTGATAAAGCCTTTTTTGGCTACAGCTAATACCGCTGCTCTAGCATAACGATCGACAGATGTAGCATCTTTGAAGATTTTTTGTAGACCTGCATCAATTTTGGTTTGATCTGTGTCCATTTTAAGATTGAGTGCTTTGGCAATAATTACTGCTGCATCCTGACGACTGATACTATCTCCAGGACTAAATACTTGCGGCTGAGTACCACGTACAAAGCCTGCGCGCGCAGCTGTTTCTATATAACGATAATCGTATAGTGCATTTTCTGCAATATTACTATCGCTGCTACTTACATCAATAAAGTGTTTGGTACCTTGATAATCAAATGGCATTTGTTTTGCTTTGACGATAGCACGAGTAAATTCACCACGTGTAATATATTGATCTGCTCCGAAAGAAGTATCTGGATCAATAGCTTTCATAATACCTTTGGCAAATAAAGCTTCCATATAATCTCTTGCATAATCATGTTGAACAATATCTGTATATGAATAACTTAGTTTGGCAACCACATAGTAACCAAAACGGTCAAACGGTACAGTTACAGTATGACTCTTCGCGTTTACAACACCACCAAGATTCTCCCATTGTCCAGTACTGTTACCCAATGAACGATCAAAGAAGAATACAGTGATAGCTTTACCAGCGTCTTCAGCGACATTATCAGAATAAGACAATGTCAATGTTCCACGTTTCGATGGAACCAATTCATTTTGCGGATTACGCTCATAGAAACTTGGAATTTTAGAGTTAGAAGCTTGATAAGGATTCTGTCCTAATTTAGTAGGATCATAATCTTTTGTCGTAATATCATCAGCTAAACCTGGGTCAATCCAATACACTGGACTACTTTTCACGAAATGATTATTAAACTGACTTACGAAAATTTGTTGTCCTACTTTAAATTTAGCATCCATATTGGTTGGAATAGACTCAAAGTTATAACGATCGATAACTCCATCCTGGCTATTACCAATTCCAAATAGAAGGCTATGCCCGGAGAAGACTTCATTTTTCAATTTGTCATCAGCACTTGTACCAATATCACGACGGATAAGGTTTGTTCCAGATGCAAATTTCAAATTCAAATCACCTTCGAATACTTTAGCAGAAGTTTTCATATCTTGCATAAATTCTGCACCTGGAATATTCGTAGGTACATATTTAACAGTAATATCTGCTTTCACTTGCTCGCCGTTGATTGTAACAATAATCGGAATCTTAGTATCTTTGTTAGGTTTCAAATCTCGAACCGTAACAAGATAAGCATCTGGATACTCCGGATTAGTTGTGCTATTAGGATCTGTAAAGAAAGGAGCTTTAACAGCAGTCTCTTTATTGATCACAACAGAAGTTGCATTTTTAGAGTTAACCACTACATCAACAAAGTTACTATTTGTCAATTTTTCTGCTTCTAGTGGTCTTACAATTTGATAAGAATCTGTTTGTTTGCTGATTTCCATACGTGCAGAGGAGCTAGGTCCGCCTGTTCCTGTATTGTATACAGTAAAGTTATAAACAATTGGGCTTCCATCTTCTGCAACTGTCTGGTTTCTAATGATAAACGAGAATGATTGTTTATTATAATCGTAAAACACGCTTAATGCTGGGTCAGCTTCTTTACCATTTTTTGAAGGTTTTAAAGCATCCCCAGTGGTTGAAGTAAATGCAGTATTAAGTGTCCATGAACCTACTGTAGTACCATCTGATTTTTGAACTTTCAAAATATAATTATCTTTAGTAAGTGATTGATCTGAATCAAGTATACTTTGTACGCCAGCCTTAGTTGTACCTAAATCCACAAAATCAAACGTACCATAAATATTGAACTGTTTTTGTTTAGTTGTATATGCTGTTCCATTCATTGTGAAGTCAGCATCTTTAGCTGTCGGAATAGCATCACTACCAGTATTATTTTTAAAAGGGAAAATACCTAATGTAGTATCTACAGGAATAACAGGTACATCTGTAGGGACTAAATTAATTTTAATAGCATTCTCATAAGAGGTTTGATTAGTTTTAAATACAATTTTGATAGTATTCTCTCCTGAGAACAATGCTGCGTATGCTTTATCTAAAGCACTAGGATCAATTTTAAATTTTGTATCGTGTATATTTAATGTTTCTTTTGGATCAGGATTAGGTACAAGCGGTATGATTGTATTATTTACATAGAAAAATACGGTTTGTTTATTTGTACCATCATCTGCATAACGAATATCTGATTGATTCGTTACATTTTGCAATTTACCTGAGAAGTTGTCTAAGGTATCGACTATAATACGTGTAGCAGCTCCAGCTACATTCTGACTATTTTGAATAACTATACCATCATATGCTTTATTGAAGTTAGCATACGGTCCAAACAGTACATTCACTTTCGCTGATACTTCTGGTGTATCTGCTCCACCTTTAGTTGCTTTAAAAGTTAATGTTTGTGTTCCACTGATTGGAAGTTTGGTAAGTTTGTAGAGCAATCTTTGCGTAGGTACAGTACTTCCACTTACAGGAGAAGAGTCAATTAGTGTATAAGACGCATCACTTGCAGTCGCTGCTTTACCGTTACTGTCTACAATTTTACTAATGCTAAGCGTTGTATTAGCATCTCCATTCACTACCAATACTTCTAAAGCTGTTGGTAAAGAGAAGATATTTGCTCCATCTAATGCTGTTCCGATCATTGCTTTAGCAGAAGCATCACTTGTATTAGCTGTATATCCAGATAAATAGTTTACTTTAGAAATATATGCTGCTGTACTATTGCGTAAAGTTAAACCAAGTCCTTTGCTTGAGTCGCCTTTAGCAAGAACAGATAAGTTAATTCCTTTATCATAATCAAACGTACGACTATTATCTTGTGGAATCGTATAGGCTAGTGTTACATATGCAGAAGTACTTTCATCTTCAATAACAGTTGGTGTTACTGTACCTGTATATTGACCTGAAGTTACTGTACTTGGTATCGCTGTACCACTAAACGTGTATGAAATATAATCTGTAAAATTGGCAGGACGTGTGTTGTTAGTCAAAGGAACAACGATTTTACCTGTCACTGCAAATTTGTTATCCGAAACTGTGAAATCCGGGAATGTCGAAAGATCTGCAGAAGTTAAACTTCCACTTTGAGCATACGTATCATAGAACGTAGTTAGTCCATTATAGAATGTAACTTCACGTGTTGTTTCGAGTACTTGTGTTCCATTGATCGCTTGAATTGTCAAAATATTTTTACCAAGTTTCAATGCTATAGGAGCCACTGTAAATTGATAATTGTTAGAACTTGATACAAGAGAAGTTCTACTGTTACCACCATTTACTAAAACAGTAACTTTGGCTGCATTCGGTGCAGAACCACTAAGAGACATATTTGCTGTTTGCTGTGCATCATTGATTCCGCCTTTGGCAGCTGTTAACACAACAGAAGAATTTTCTTTTAATGCTACTGTATCGTTGTCCAATGTAGCATTCAAATTATAGATGGTTGGACCGTCACGGTATTCTACATAAATAGATTCGGCTACTTGTGAAGCAACACCTTGTGTCGCTTTAAAAGTAATACGGTTTAAGCCTGCATATAAAGGAATATCGGAGATTGTTAAGCTTGAACCACCAGAAGTACTAGCATTAATATTTCCAGTTAGTCCTTTATTGGATTTAATCACTGTAACAGCTGTACCATTTTTAGAAATTTGTTCTACATCATAACTAATCGAGTTCGCATTGATATTACTATAGCTACCCGTTACCGTAAGTTTGTCACTATTAGCAATTTTTGGTGTTCCAATATCATACTGCTCATTAGGGAAAATAAAAAAGCTTCCGGTTGCAGCATTAGCTGACTTTGCACCTAAACCTGGGGGTAGACTACTTACAATAAGAACTACCGCCATAAGCATCGATAGTATTTTCTTCAAAATGATGTTCCTCCTTTGATTTCGGTCGCTGCTCCAACTCACTAATGGCGGGCATAACCTGTCTACCCTTTTTATCGGCATCCTACAGGTATATTTTAATAAGTTCAGAGAAAACAATACAAAAAAACCTCTCTTTCTATAGAAAGAGAGGTTTCAATATCGCCGAGATCCTTTGCTAGCAAACGATCTACGACAAATGATTTATTTTATTAATTTTGAAGAAAATACGTTATTTAAGGTTTGCTTCCACGAGTTGGATCAGGTTTGATTCGCAGGCGAGCAATCAATCCAAGAAGTGGACGTCTTGTTTTACCAACTAAACCAATAAGCTCTGCTCCAATTTGAAGGACAAACATCATGACACAAATCACTAGGAATGTTACCCAATTGGCTTCATTAATAGCAGCCGATGATTGAATAATAGCTAGAACACCGAAAAATGCTGCAATTCCATAAATCAATAATACTGTCTGACGATGACTTAATCCGAGTTCGCGTAGACAATGATGCAAATGACCTTTGTCTGGTGCAAAAATCGGCTTCTTATGTACCCAACGACGGATAATCGCGAAGAAGGTATCAGACAATGGTACACCGATAATGATTAGCGGAGTAATAAAAGAAACAACCGCGATTTGTTTAAATCCAAGTAAGGATAACATCGCAAGACTGAATCCGAGGAACAATGATCCCGTATCACCCATAAAAATTTTAGCTGGATGAAAGTTAAAGTAAAGGAATCCAACAATCGCTCCCAAAAGAAGTAGACATAAAAGCGCTACAGGGTAGTTACCCATAATCAATGACATTGTGAAAATACTACCGATCGCAATAGCAGATACACCTGCTGCCAAACCATCCAACCCATCAATCAAGTTGATCGCGTTCGTTACACCTACGATCCAGAAGATCGTTAGCGGGATAGCAATCCAGTTTTCAAGTGAAGAATACGAATCTTGAAAAGGAATATTTACAAAATCCACTTTGATTCCGTATCCGAATACTACTGTACATGCAGCAATAATTTGACCCAACAATTTAACACGAGCTGATAATTCAAAACGGTCATCCAGTACACCGATCAATACAATAATTGAACCGGCTGTAAAAAATGCTTTCATAAAATTAGCGTCGCGTGCAGGTAGATCAAATGGCAAAAACGGAAGGACAGCAACAAAAGCAATCGTAAATGCTAAATAAATCCCCAGTCCGCCAAGCCTTGGCATGATTCTCGTATGCACTTTACGGGCATTAGGAACATCTACGGCTCCGATTCGAATTGCAAACTTTTTGACGAGCGGCGTTAGAACCAGTGCCAATGCCAGCGCCAGAACAAATCCGAGAATAAAAATGATTAACATTTTGCTTTTCGACCCCCAATTTATCTCACGGAGCCAATTATACTCCGTTCGAAATTAAACACCAAACTTCTTTTAAGCACGTTTTAGGCGATATTCATCTAAATTTCATCTATTTAATGAACTTTTACTACGTTTTCCTTGTCCTTTAGCACTTTTAATGCGAATTTCGGAAGCGCAAGCATTCTTTTGTATCGTGTAGGCTCTTTAAGCAAGCGATAAAACCACTCTAAACGCAGTTTTTGGAATAATTTTGGTGCACGCTTTGTTTTGCCAGAGATCACATCAAAGCTTCCACCTACACCCATAATGATCGGAACACCCAATTCTTGCTTGTATGTACCAATCCAAGGTTCTTGCGTATCTGCTCCTCTTGCAACAAAAAGAAGATCAGGTGCAAGGCTACGAATTTCAGCAATAATTTGTGCATCTTGATCTGGGCCAAAAAATCCATCTCGATAACCCACAACTAAAGTATGGGGATATAAACTTTTTAACCGGGTAGCTGTTGCCTGAATCACTTCAGGGGTTGAACCTAGTAAATATACTTTCCAATGAAGCGCCTGTCCTCTATCCATCAAACGATGTAATAGATCGTATCCAGCTACACGTTCAGCAACAGGTTGACCACAAGTGGAAGCTGCCCAGACTAACCCTGCTCCATCAGGAACAAGTAATTCTGCATTTTTCATCACTTGCATATAAGCAGGTTGTTCCAAAGCCGTCATAATCATGATTGGATTCGCTGTAATAATCTGCTGCGGTTTACCCTTTTTGATACTTTGTTCCAGATATTCAACGGTATCGTCCATATTCATTTTGGATACTTGTAATCCGTAAATCGGAACCGTCGGTATGGTATTCCATTCTTTCATTATATATCACCTTTGTGCTAAATAATAATGAGCAATAAAACGAGCAGGGCTAGCAGCATCTTGTTTGAGTAATTCGATAAAAGAAGCTTTGCTGGCACGCCATCCTTCTTGATCATCTAGCAATACTTTCGTTTCTTTTGCCAATTGAAGCGGATCCACCTTTGTACTAGTGCCTGTGGCTTGAATCTGTAAACGATTCAAGAATTGATCGATTTTGGGATCATACGATATGCCAATTAAAGGTACGGATTGAGATGCTGCATAGATAAGACTGTGAAGCCTCATACCTATAATAGCATGACAATGGCTAACTTCCACTAACATTTGTTGTGGATCTGTTACTTGTTCTGCGCTACTTATCATACTTCCATGCTCACGGATATCCCCAATACGATCAATAACATACTGAGAAGCTTGCTCATCTTCTGGCAAATGGAAAGGTAAAAAGCGAAGATGAACCGGTAATTCTTGACTTAATAAACGCAAACCATCCGCTATTCCATCTAATTCACGACGCTGTTTATCCCAAAAGCGAACCGATATACCCACAACAGGAAGCGAATCCATATTCGCTTCTCCTATATGAGTTAAAGACTTAACTTGGATAGGATTGCGTGTCGTAGGTAACGGTAATCCCATAACAGGATCAGCAACCACTTCAATCTTAGAACGAGAAAGCCCCATTTTTTCTAATAATAAAGCAGATTCCTGATCCCGTACAGAAACATAAGCACTTCGTTTAAAACTATTTTTAATCCATGAGAAGAAGAATTTCTTCTGTACAGGTCCTACACCTTGAGCATAAATAAACACAGGCTTACGTAACCATTGAGCGATACGAACAATGCCTAGATAGTAAGGAATAGTCATGATGCCTGTAGAATCTTGAAGTAAACTACCGCCACCACTGATCAGACCATCACTTTCTTTAAGCAATTGACGAATTTCGCGAATCTTCAACCGACCTACAGAGCGTACTCCATACATTTTGGAAGTCCATTCAGGATCACCTGACAATACAATCGGCTCGATTTGAATACCTTGTTGTTTACCCTGATCTTCCAGTGAATTCAAAATGGATTTCAATACAGCTTCGTCTCCACTATTGCGGAACCCATAGTATCCAGAGATTACGATTTTCGCAGAAGCGGTAGCCATTTTTTCCAACACCTTTCAAGGATTTGCCATGCAATCACAGCAACCAGTCCAAGAATCAAACCAAGTCCCATTCCTAGCAGACCACGAATCAGAGAAATATGAACAGGTGAATGAATATGTGCAAATGTATCAACCATCGATAATTGACCAATACAAGCAATAATCATAATGTAAATCGCATGACGATACTTCGCTGCAATAAATACACCTAAAATAAATAATGGATGAGCCATTAAGAATTCTTTATTACGTGGACGAACACCTAATAAGCTTTCTAGTGCATTACGGAAATGCATTTCAAGCGGTGTTACTGTTCCTGCATTACCGGTACGTGAAAGATAATACATGCCTACAATTCCTACGATACCCAGTACAATAATCCAAGTTAGTGTAATTGGAGTCGTTAGTACTTTGCGAATACCACCTATACCAAAACTTTGTTTACCACGATAAAAAGCGATATAAACCGCAATTAAAGCGATAGGCGCAAAGTGTAATAAACTTACACCACGGAATTGGTTGATGACCAGTTGATACGTAATATCGTTTAGAAGTCCGATAATAAATAATGCTCCTGTTAATGACCACAGCGATGTACGAATAAACAAGATAACAGCTTGAATCACACGCTGACTTAAAGATAATTGATGTCTTGTTTCGTATAAACGATCTACTTTGCGTACAGCATAGATCATTGCGATCGTCGGTGCACTAATAGCCGCTAATAAAGCGATACCTTGTTCTAAAATAAGCGCTTGATGAATTAAGATCATTCCTGCACTTCCAACAAGTCCAAGTACAAATACGATCAAAGTGAAGCGACGTACAAAATAAGAAACCAGTAAAGCAATATACGCAATCGCACCAATCAGTACAATTAATTTGAAATATTTATTGAAAGCAGAATGACTTACATCCATAGCGGAAGCAGGTCCAATTTTGAAACCGTGACTTTCGATATTTTGAATCGCATGCCCTTCGGTTTGTAGACTCTTAATGACATTGTCAATCGAGTTAGTCATTTGAGCTTTGGTCGTGTCACGAGATACCGCCAAGTTGATATACATCATCCGAATATTGCGATCTTTGGCTGCCAAAGCAAAACGATCAGCTACTGTATAAGGATCTAGCTTAGAATCGGATTCGCTCAATGAATACAATCGAACCACATTATAATCCATCAGGTACGCTAATTTGCTAAACCCAGTTTGTGGTTTTTTCAAGTTTTCGATAGCTGCTATACCAATTCCATGTTGATTCAACAATGTAGCAAAGTTAGCAATACTTTTCTTCTCGATATCGTCAGTGAAACCTGTAACTGATTCACCATCGAAAAGAATTGTTTTAACACCATATTCAGCAAATTGACTTAACAATCCATTCATACGATTTTGATCATAAGGTAATGAATCGTTTAAACGGGGTACGATTTGGAAGCCCATGTTGTGAAGCATCCGCATAGTGATTGGATCTGGATCAAGTGGCTTCAGTCCAGCTTCATCCGCAGAAGTCTGAATAACCACACCCGGTAATCCTTTGAAGCTCCAAGGTACAACAGGGATGCCCAATGAATTGTATACACGCTGAAGAACAGGCTCTAGTAATTGTGCATTTTCTTCACTTGTAAACTGGACATATGTAAAATTTTCATTTTGCGGAATAACCTGATTTTGAAGATTAGCCACATCCACAGAATTATACACATTTAGACGTTGCGATTTTTGCAATTCACTTAAATTACTTTGGTATACAGCGACAGAACCTATGCCTGCATCCTTCAGCAATTGAAGCTGTTGCTTGATATAATCCTGGGGATGAGGCTGATACGATGCAATATCGATCAGATTACGATAATTAAAAACAAACTCTACATTTTTGGACGTTGATTCGGTTTTAGTACGATCAAAAGCAATCGGTAATGATGCCACCAAACCAATAATCACTAATATCCATAACCATTTCACAGAAGAATTATTCCAATGCTGCCATTTCTGAACCACTCAAGTACCTCCTTAGTAAGTTCGTTATGTCGCTTTTGGGGAGTCGCCCAAAGAAGAACATAACGAATGGTTCCGCTGTTAAGACTAAGCCTCACAGCGGAACCCTTCATTCATCTGATCTATTATATACTGCCTAGTGTGTCTATCCTACTAAAAATTGATGACAAAATGCCATTTTATCGAAATATTTTTTGTTTATCCGTCTACACGTTGCATGACAGCAGCTGTTAGTTGTTGAATGCGAGCTGTTGCATCTGCACCTGAATCACCACGAACCGCAAAGTATACTTTAATTTTGGGCTCTGTTCCAGAAGGACGTAAGCAGAACCACGATCCATCTTCCAATAAGAATTTCAATACGTTTTCTTTAGGAAGGCCATCTAACCCTTTGGAATAATCCAATGCTTCACTCACTTTAACACCAGCGATTTCAGCAGGGCTATCCGTACGCCATGATTCCATAATGCCTTGAATCTGTGCAACGCCATCTTTTCCTTTAAGCGTACGAGATTCCAAACTTTCTTGGAAGTGGCCAAATTGCTCATACAACTCTTGCAATACATCATATAACGTTTTGCCTTGTTGTTTGTAATAAGCAGCAGCTTCACTGATTAATAGTGCTGCAACTACTGCATCTTTATCACGTGCATAGTTACCTGCTAAATAACCATAACTTTCTTCGTAACCGAACAAATACGTATGCTCGCCACTTTGTTCAAATTGATTCATTTTTTCACCGATATATTTGAACCCTGTTAATGTGTTAAATACGGTTGCTCCATAATGTTCAGCGATAGCTGCTCCCATTTCACTTGTTACAATCGTTTTGATTACTGCGCCGTTAGAAGGAAGTTTGCCTTGCTCTTGAAGCTGACTCAAATAATAATGAATCATAATCGCACCCGACTGATTACCAGTTAGAACAAAATATTTACCAGCTGGATCTTTAACGACAGCACCCATACGGTCACTATCCGGATCTGTACCGATTAAAATATCTGCGTCTACTTCTTCACCTAGCTTAATGGCTAGTGTAAAAGCTTCACGCTCTTCAGGGTTAGGTGACTTCACTGTTGTAAAGTTACCATCAGGTGCTTCTTGCTCAGATACGATTGAGACGTTAGTAAACCCAAGACGCTCTAGTCCTGCACGTACAGGAAGATTACCTGCTCCATGTAAAGGCGTATAGACAATGTTCAATGCTTTGCCTGCTTCACCTTGTAACAACTCACGATTCACGCTAATAGCTGTGACCGCTTGGATAAAGTCTTCATCTTCTTCTTTGCCTAACCATACCAACAATCCTTGTTGCTCAGCTTCTTCACGACTAATACGCTTAATCGCTGCAAAAGAAGAGACTTCACGGATATTGCTAATCACTTGCTCGGCTTCATGAGGAACCAATTGACCACCGCTGTTGTTATACACTTTATATCCATTATATTCAGGCGGATTATGACTTGCTGTAATCACAATACCACCCGTAGCTTTAAGATTACGAACAGCAAAAGACAATTCCGGTGTAGAACGAAGCGAAGGGAACAATTTCGCTACAATTCCATTTCCAGCAAGTACCAAAGCTGCTTCTAATGAAAATTCAGGTGAAAAGTGACGGGAATCATGAGCGATTACAACAGATGGCTTACCTTCTCCAGTATGAGCAGATACAATATACTCTGCTAAACCTTGAGTGGCTCTACCTACAGTGTAAGAGTTCATACGGTTACTACCTGCACCAATCACTCCACGCAGTCCACCTGTACCGAATTCTAGATCACGGTAAAAGCGATCTTCCAGTTCTTTATCTTGTCCTTGGAGTCCTTGCAATTCCTCTTTGGTTGCTGCATCAATCGATTCGTCATTTAACCATTGATCTAAATTACGTTGAGCTTGTTCACTAAGTGTTGTCATCATATCCATCCCTTCTCCATCTATAAGTTATCAATCATCAAATCATTTCATATTCAGTCGATTACTCTTTATTCGGCTCTGTTAGCGCGAACATAATTTCACCCTCAGCAACAACTTTACCATCCACGGTTGCTCTAGCATGTCCTTTACCGATCGATGCTTTCATACGTGTAATATCCACTTCCAATTGAAGCGTATCACCAGGTACTACCTGTCCACGGAAACGAACACCATCAATTCCTGCAAACATCGCTAGTTTGTTACGATTTGCTTCCATTTGCAAAATAGCTACTGCGCCTACCTGTGCTAACGCTTCAACAATCAATACACCAGGCATCACAGGATAACCTGGAAAATGCCCTACAAAAAATGGTTCATTAATCGTTACATTTTTAATACCTACAGCACGTTTACCAACTTCCAATTCCAGTATGCGATCTACCAGTAAAAAGGGAGGACGATGCGGTATAATCTCCTGAATTTGTTGTACATCTAACACAACCAAAACCCCTCTCATTTTCAACAGTATAGGTTCACTTTTTCTTTCATCCATTATCGCATCTTCAGATTGCATGCATAACAATGTGAATCCGAATCGTTCACCTGCATTGTCCCATATAATATGTAAGCAATTTTTAGTTATTTTAAGCAGTCCCCATCATTATAACGGTTTCGACAACAAAAATAAAACTCCTGCATATGCAGGAGCCTTTAAAAGTCATGGTGCAAAAACAAGTTGAAAAATATGCGCCCATGTTTCCGGATATAATACATCCGATATATTTTGTTTACCCAAAATAGCATAACCTACCATTAAGCCTGCCATTAAAGCAACTACAAATCCAACAATCACTAATATGACACGTAATGTTTTGACACCAGCCGAAGCAGATGGAGTAGCTGGCTTCTTCTCCGGCTGTTTTCTCTCAGGTGCAGGCTTTCTCACAATTTTTTTATTAGGAGTTGCTTTACCTTGAGCTTTAGCCGCTTCTTGTACGGCTGCACGTCTACTAGCCACGAATACTATTGGTAATGCTCATCATGTTATCACTAGAAGACAATGTACGTGCTGCCAGCTGATATGCACGTTGTACTGTAATCAATTCAGACATTTCTGCACTCAAATCGACATTAGACCCTTCCAAAAAGCCTTGACGAATCTGAGTCGTTGCAGACATCGTGCCTACAACATCATTTAAGTTCGCTCCGGTAGGTAACATGAATAAGTTTCCATCCATTTGCGTAAGCCCTTCTGGATGAATTATACGATCAACTTGAACCGATTGTGGCAGTACTGTAATTTTGCCTGCACCATCCGTAGAACGAACAACACCTTTGTCATCGATCTGGATACTGGTTTTGGCTGGAACTTCCAAAGGAGCAGATACCCCTCTAGCATTTTTCCCCATTAACAAATAGCCTTGATCGGTTGCCATAAATGCTTTGGTCGGGTCTGTGGCTGAAGGTACAAAGTGGAAAGATCCTTCACGTGTCCAACCTTGCTTCCCATCTGCACTCACTGCAAACATACCATCACCTTGAATAGCCAAATCAGTAGGATTATTAGTCGTCTGCATTTCGCCTTGAGCGGTATTCATCGTTACATCACCCATACGAGCACCGAATCCTAGATTGTATCCTGATCCTGTTACGCGACCTGGTAGAGCAGATGCTGCACCTGGTTGTTGTTTAACCGCAGTAAATACATCTTCAAATGTAGCTTGTTTTCCTTTGTACCCTACTGTATCGGCATTCGCAATGTTATCAGAGACCATACCCAGTTTTTGCTGGATACCGCTCATCGCTACCATTGCACTGATCATCGAATTATTCATTATTCTCCTCCTTTGCTAACCATCTATACTGCTATATTATACACGACCTACGTCATTGACTGTTTTGTCTAAGCTTTTATCATAAAATTGTACGATCTTCTGATTTGCTTCATATGCACGAAGGGCTGCTGTCAAATCAACCATTGAAGCGGCTGCATCTACTGTAGAACCTTCTAAGTACCCTTGGCGAACTTCTACATTGTCGCCTGCTTGTAATTGTCTTACACCTGCTGTAGCTGGATCTGTTACACGGAACAATCCATCACCTGCACGAGTCATCTGACCCGGTAGATTGACAACAGAAATGCCTAAGCGTCCAACTGTCGCACCATTGATCTTGGTTGTAATATTTCCTCTTGAATCAAAATTATAATCATCAATCGAACCACGAAGTGTAATCGGATTACCGGTTGCACCTAATACTTGGTTACCGGTTGATGTTAATAATTGTCCTGCTGCATTCAATTGAAAATTACCGTCACGAGTATAGCCTGTTTCTCCGGTCTTACTGGTTGCTGTAAAAAAAGCTTGCGGACGATACGTTACTGTACCATCTTCTGCTACATATTTACCTGAAGCATCGAAAGGAATGTTCTGCTGAGTAGCCGGGTCTGCCAGATTAATCTCTGACACCAAAGCAAAGTCATCCGCTGAATTCGTCTGACGCATATCACCTTGTACATTCATAGAGATACTTTCTTCTGCCAGTACACCGGTATTCAAACGACCGATATTTCGGTTGCTTGATCCTTGATCTCCATTATTTAACGAGATCAACATTTCTGGAAAAGAACGTTCAATACTCTCTACTTGTTTGTATCCAGGGGTATTTACGTTTGCTATATTTTGCGTCACGGTATCATGGCGACGTTGCTGAGTAATCATACCTGAAGCAGCCGTATATAGACCTCTTAGCATTACCGGACACTCCTTTCGTGTTCAATATAGGGGTGATTCTGATTGTTTATATCCAAGTTTCCGTCTCGTCATTACATTCTACTACTTATATCGGTTAGACTAGAACTTTTTTTTAGAGACTTTGTCCAAATTATTTAACATAATTCCTGTTCCTTTAACAACACAGTGCATTGGATCTTCTGCAACCAGTACGGGAACATGCAATTCTTGAGATAATAATTCTTCTAATCCGTCCAACATCGCTCCGCCGCCTGTCAAAATAACACCACGGTCAATAATATCTGCTGATAATTCTGGAGGAGTCTGTTCGAGCACCGTTTTAGCTGCTGCTACAATCGACAAAATCGTATCGGATAATGCTTCTTGTACTTCACCCGACGAGATCGTAATTGTTTTAGGTAATCCACTAACGATATCGCGACCGCGAATATCCATTTCTCTTTGTAAGCCACCCGGACGTACTGTTGCAATATTAATTTTGATATCTTCTGCTGTACGTTCACCGATCAGCAATTTATATTTATTTTTGATATGTCTCATGACAGATTCATCGAATTTATCTCCAGCAACTTTCAGTGATGATGAAGTTACGATATCCCCCATCGACAATACAGCGATATCTGTTGTACCTCCACCGATATCAATAACCATATTACCACTTGGTTCGAAAATATTCATACCTGCTCCAATAGCGGCGGCTTTAGGCTCTGCTTCCAAAAATACTTCTTTGGCACCACTACGCTCTGCTGCTTCACGAATCGATTTTTGCTCCACTGAAGTAATATTGGTAGGTGCACAGATCAAAATACGAGGATGACTATACCAGCTACGAGCGCCTACTTTATTAATAAAATGTTTGAGCATCGTTTCTGTCACTTCAAAATCAGCGATCACTCCATCACGAAGTGGACGGATAACGACAATATTTTCAGGTGCACGGCCGATCATGCGTCTTGCTTCTTCACCTACAGCAAGTACACGCTTAGTTGTTGTTTCTATAGCGACTACCGAAGGCTCGTCCAAAACGACACCTTTTCCTTTTACATGAATCAAAACATTTGCTGTACCTAAATCAATTCCAATATCCTTGCTGAACATATCAAGAGCCTCCAAAAGTTCGTATTTCCGGTAACAAAGCACCGTCCGTTATTTTATGCTTTTACATCATCTGAGAGCCTATTCACTGGTTATGTTTGAAATGTTAACGAATAAACGTTCTCCGGCAACGATCAGTTCAGCGAAAAATATGTATATGTGCCCACTATGAAATGAATGCAAAAGGCTGACTTATTAAAATTAGCATAATTACCAAGGGTATTCAACGCCATTGTTCGTCATTTTTGGAAAAGAAAATGTCATATATAACAAAAGAGCCAGACTATAATCAGTCTGACTCTTCAATATACGTGAATTACGTTATCAAAAGCGATCTAATGTTCGCCTATAGATACATTAAATTCATATACTGTTTTATGCGAGTGTAGGTTGAACATTCAAAGCAGCTGTGTTTACTTTTTCTGTTTTGTCAGAAAAAGCAGCCATTTGTTCTTCTACCGCAGGTGTTGGTTCTTGAGAAGGTTCTGCTTCTTCCAAGCGCCAAATATCTGCTCCCAATCCAGACAACTTTTCAGCCAAATGCACATATCCACGATCGATATGATGTGTTCCGCTTACTTCAGTTGTTCCTTCCGAGATCAAACCTGCACAAATCAATGCAGCTCCTGCGCGCAAATCAGTTGAGCATACTTTCGCACCAACAAGACTTGCTCCACCTGTTACGATCGATGTTCTACCTTCAATACGAATCCCCGCGTTCATCAGGTTGAACTCATCGACATGCATAAAGCGATTTTCAAATACCGTTTCACTGATAATACTTGTTCCTTCAGAAGCAAGCATTAAAGCCATCATTTGCGCTTGCATATCTGTAGGGAAACCAGGATAAGGTAATGTTTTTAGATCGACAGCACGAAGTGGTTTATCAGCGATAACCTGTACTCCGTTCTCATCTGGAATGATTGTAATACCCATCTCTTCCATTTTAGAAATAACAGGACCCAAATGATCAGCAATAGCACCTTCCACGTACACGTTACCACCTGTGATAGCAGCGGCAACCATATATGTACCAGCTTCGATACGATCAGGTATAACTGTGTGTTCTGTACCGTTAAGAGATTCTACACCTTCAATGCGAATCACGCCTGTACCTGCTCCGCGAACTTTAGCACCCATACTGTTAAGGTAGTTAGCTAAATCTACAATTTCAGGTTCTTTAGCTGCATTCTCAATCGTTGTAGTACCTTCTGCAAGAGTAGCAGCCATCATAATGTTCTCTGTAGCGCCTACGCTAGCTACGTCAAGATAAATCTTCGCTCCGCGAAGTCTACCATCACATTTTGCTTCGATGTAGCCTTGCCCCAAATTAATCTCTGCACCCATAGCTTCAAAGCCTTTAAGATGCTGATCAATTGGTCGTGTGCCTATTGCACAACCACCAGGTAAAGAAATACGTGTTTTACCTAAGCGAGTCAACAATGGACCCATAACCAAGAAAGAGGCACGCATTTTGCTTACCCATTCGTACGGTGCTTCACAAGAAGTTAATTCTTCTGCGTTGACCTGAATCGTCTCGTCTTGGTATGTAACAACCGCTCCTAGCGATTCTAATACCTTACTAATCGTCATTACATCGTCAAGAGAAGGTGCGTCATGAATAGTACTTACACCATTTTCTCCAAGTAGTGAGGCAGCAATAATTGGAAGAACAGAATTCTTAGCTCCGCTAACTTTAACACTTCCTGTTAATCGCTTGCCACCGCGGACGATAAATTTGCTCATTAGGGTTCCCTCCGCGCGTCATTTTGCTTATCCGGCATTACACAATGACGAATCCAATCCAGCTGAACATAGTTGCATACAGACGCTAGTGATGTCTGTTATCTTATCTCATTCATCTTCTTAGATTCGTGTGATTGTACAATACCCTATTGCATAAATTTTAGTTTTTAATGTAGTAGGTGAGAATCATACAACCGTTTGTTTTCAAATAAATAGTCTAACACACTTATAACCACACTGTTCACATTCAAAACATAAATCGGATAGACTGTGTCCAGCGGATATAATCCAGCAGGAAATTAGATACGAAATGTCCTAGCACGATGGCAAATAACAAATGAAGCAATTTACCAGCTGCGCTTTTGGGATAACGAATCAATAGATCGAGTTTTAAATTTTGCAATGCCCACCAGGACAAACCAATACAAAGGAGCGATATGAATATGGATAGTAAACCGTTCACACCGACAGCGGACACTGTATCTACCGTACTCATTGTTGAAATAGCTCCCTCCTTTATTGCTTACTGATGAATCATCCTTTTATGCGGACTATTCTATAATACTTGCCAAGCGTTAAAGAATCTAGTCCCAAATTTACAAAAATCAGCATTTTCTTGTCATATTAGTGTTATTTCAGAAAATAAGTGCATACTTAAAGCATTTTTCTCAGCAAATAAATAAATAGTTACTGAAAAGGAAATGCGTGGGGTACGCCTAAAGACCTAACCTAATTCTCAAATTCAATAATCTCTAACATAAATGTCCAAACTTATATGATTAAAATGAACTCAACTATAATAGCACAAGCCATTTTTATAGACAAATTAAAAATAAAAACCGGACCCAAGAATAGCGGCCCGGTTATATCCATTTAACGGTTCTCACCTGATGAAGATACTTTAAGACGATTCATAGCTCGTTGTAAAGCAAGTTCAGCCCGGCGGAAGTCAATGTGATCTTGAGTCGATTTGTTGTTGAGACGGCGCTCAGCACGTTCTTTTGCTGCTCTCGCACGCTCAATATCAATATTGTTTGGCAATTCTGCACTGTCTGCCAATACAACAACTTTATCAGCACGGACTTCTAGAAACCCACTTTGAATAGCTACCACTGTTTCTTTGCCATTGACTTTGTACACCAATGGAGCGACTTGTAGTGGAGTAACCATCGGAATGTGACCTGCTAGAATCCCAAGTTGACCTTCTACACCTGTGGCTCTTAATTGATCCACCTGTTCGGAAAACACCAGACGTTCAGGTGTTACAATTTCCAATAGAAACGTGCTCACTTTCATCCCTCCTCACGTTTTGCAGGCATATAATTTACAGTGTTTTTGCTTTTTCCACTGCTTCTTCAATCGTGCCTACGAAGAGGAATGCTGCTTCTGGAAGATCGTCATGTTTGCCGTCTAGAATTTCTTTGAAGCTACGTACTGTTTCTTTAACAGGTACATAACGTCCTTTGATTCCAGTAAACTGTTCAGCAACATGGAATGGTTGAGACAAGAAACGTTGAATTTTACGCGCACGCGATACAGTCAACTTATCTTCTTCACTCAACTCATCCATACCCAGAATTGCAATAATATCTTGTAGCTCACGGTAACGTGCTAAGATTTGCTTAACACCTTGAGCGATATTGTAATGTTCTTCTCCTACAATTTCAGGATTCAAGATACGTGAACTGGAAGCAAGTGGATCTACCGCTGGGAAAATACCCATTTCAGAGATTTTACGTTCCAAGTTCGTTGTTGCATCCAAGTGAGCAAATGTCGTTGCAGGAGCCGGATCGGTATAATCATCCGCTGGTACATAGATCGCTTGAATCGAAGTAACTGAACCTTTTTTAGTAGAAGTGATACGCTCTTGCAATTGACCCATCTCTGTTGCCAATGTTGGCTGGTAACCTACCGCAGATGGCATACGTCCTAGCAATGCAGATACTTCAGAACCTGCTTGTGTAAAGCGGAAAATGTTATCTACGAACAACAATACATCTTTGCCTTCTTCATCACGGAAATATTCAGCCATTGTCAAACCTGTCAAAGCTACACGAAGACGTGCACCTGGAGGTTCATTCATTTGTCCAAATACCATTGCTGTTTTGTTAATAACGCCTGATTCTCTCATCTCGTGATAAAGGTCATTACCTTCACGAGTACGTTCACCAACACCAGCAAATACAGAAATACCGCCATGCTCTTGAGCAATATTGTTGATCAATTCCTGAATTGTTACTGTTTTACCTACACCAGCACCACCAAACAGACCGATTTTACCACCTTTAGCATAAGGAGCTAGCAAATCGATAACTTTGATTCCTGTTTCAAGGATTTCAGCTTGTGTAGACAATTCGTCAAATTTAGGAGCTTGACGGTGAATAGGGTTTTTAATTTCAGATACAACTTCGCCAGCTTCATCGATAGGTTGACCCAATACGTTAAATACACGACCTAACGTTACGTTACCTACAGGTACCGAAATAGGAGCACCTAGATCAAGAGCGTCTAGTCCACGTACTAAACCATCTGTGGAAGACATTGCGATACAACGGACAAGATTATCGCCCAAATGATTCGATACTTCAAGCGTCAAGTCGATTTTGTTACCATTATCTAGCGTAGTTTCGACCTTGAGCGCGTGTAGGATTTCCGGAAGTTGACCACGTTCGAATTCCACGTCTACAACCGGTCCCATTACACTTACAACGCGACCTTTGTTCATTATCGTTTTCCCTCCTACTGACTTGCTGTATGCAGCGATGTCATCAAGCACTGCTATGCAATTGCTTGTACATAATTGATATTGTTAAGCTCTATTAGCCTTGTGCATTCGCTCCAGCGACAATCTCTGTGATCTCTTGTGTAATCGATGCCTGACGGGCACGGTTATAAACAAGTCTTAGATCTTTGATCATTTGAGATGCATTCTTCGTTGCGCTACCCATGGCTGTCATTCTAGCACCCTGCTCACTTGCTTTACCTTCGAGCAAAGCGTTATAGATCAGTGTCTGTGCATATTTTGGCAAAAGAACTTCCAATACGCCTTCTGCAGAAGGTTCGTATTCGTAGCTTGCTTTAAGTTTATCTTCTTGCGCCACTTCTACCGATTCCATTGGTAACAAACGAGTGGAGTTCGGAACTTGTGTTAGTGCATTAATAAACTGGTTATAACATAAGTAAAGCTCATCGTATCTGCCTTCTTCGTATCCTTTAACAGCATCGTATGCTATGGATTTGATATCGGCATAGGTCGGAAAGTCTGTCAATTCTGTCACAGCATCTGTAATCGGAAGATTACGACGACGGAAGTAATCGCGTCCTTTACGTCCAATGATGAACAATTCGTACTGATCTGTCGATGTATGATTTTCCTTGATCTTATTACTAACATGTTTGAGCATGTTGGCATTATAACCACCCGCAAGTCCACGGTCGGAAGTCACTACGAGATAAGCGATCCGTTTGACTGGACGCTTCTCCAACATCGGATGATATACACCTCTTGTTCCAGAAGCAATACTCGCAACCACTTCACGCAATTTATCGGAATATGGACGTGCTGCTTGTGCCTTCTCTTGAGCTTTACGAAGTTTGGAAGCCGCAACCATTTCCATTGCTTTAGTGATTTGTCTTGTATTTTCTACGCTTTTAATCTGACGTTTGATCTCGCGCATACCTTTAGCCATATGATTTCACCACCTTAACCCTCTGAAAACAAGTTCAAAGTTGTTTCCTGAATCATGGTTGACCACAGTCCGACAGATTGGCTATCGGAGCTGTAGCAACTTCATTACAGAACATCTATTTTAGATCAAATGAACTTAGTTGGAGGTAGCAAAACCTTTTTTGAAGGTATTGATTGCATCAACCAACGCTTTTTCATTATCAGCTGTTAAATCTTTAGTATCACGAATCGATTGCAAAATCGCATCTTGGCTACTTGCCATGTAAGCAAGGAACTCGGACTCAAAGCGACGTACATCAGCAACCGGAATATCATCCAAATGACCTTTAACGGCAGTGTATAAGCTTACCACTTGTTGTTCTACTAACAACGGTTGGTTAACACCTTGTTTTAGAATTTCCATCATACGTGCACCACGGTTTAGACGGGACATTGTTGATTTATCAAGATCTGATCCGAACTGAGAGAACGCTTGAAGCTCACGATATTGAGCTAGATCTAGACGCAGTGTACCTGCAACCTTTTTCATCGCTTTAATCTGAGCGGAACCACCAACACGGGATACTGAGATACCAACGTTAATCGCTGGACGTTGACCAGAATAGAACAAGTCAGCTTCCAAGAAAATCTGTCCATCTGTAATCGAGATTACGTTTGTAGGAATATAAGCAGATACGTCAGATGCTTGTGTTTCAATAAATGGCAATGCTGTTAAAGAACCGCCACCTTTTGCATCACTAAGCTTAGCCGCACGCTCTAGCAAACGGGAGTGAAGATAGAACACGTCACCTGGGAATGCTTCACGACCTGGTGGACGACGAAGCAATAGGGATAATTCACGATAAGCTGCCGCTTGTTTGGACAAATCATCATAAATAATCAATGCATGTTCGCCTTTATACATAAAGTATTCACCCATTGCACAACCTGCATATGGAGCGATGTATAGTAGTGGTGAAGGATCAGAAGCCGCAGCAGTTACGATGATGGTGTATTCCAAAGCGCCATGACGACGAAGTGTTTCTACAACTTGAGCAACTGTGGATTGTTTTTGACCAATCGCTACATAAATACATTTTACGTTTTGACCTTTTTGGTTAATGATTGCATCGATAGCAATCGCTGTTTTACCTGTTTGACGGTCACCGATGATCAACTCACGTTGTCCACGACCGATTGGAACCATTGCATCGATAGCTTTGATCCCTGTTTGCATAGGTTCATGAACCGATTTACGATCAATAACACCAGGTGCTCCGCCTTCAACAGGACGGAATTCTGTTGCTGCAATAGGTCCTTTACCATCAACAGGTTGACCCAAAGGATCGACTACGCGACCTAGAAGAGCTTCCCCTACAGGAACTTGCATAATGCGTCCTGTGCGTTTTACTTGGTCACCTTCACGAATTTGTGAATATTCCCCAAGAATAACAACACCGACATTATTGGATTCCAAGTTCAAAGCCATACCCATTACGCCGTTAGAGAACTCAAGAAGTTCGCCTGACATTGCATTTTGCAAACCGTATACACGGGCAATACCATCACTTACTTGGATAACCGTTCCGACTTCTACGACTTCAATATCGTTTTTGTATTGCTCGATTTGACTTTTAATCAATGTACTGATTTCTTCAGGTCTGATACTCAAGTCAGTCCCCCCTATCTACTGTGCTTGTCTTTGAAAAGACTTTTCCAGACGGTTAAGCTTGCCTGAAAGACTTCCATCGTACAGCATGTCTCCGATGACGACTTTAAGTCCGCCAAGAAGAGTTTTGTCTACAATATTTTGCACACGAATTCGTTTGCCTGATAGTTGTCCGAATCTAGCAATGACTTCTGCTTGCTCACGCTCATCTAAAGGATAAGGTGTATATACAAAAGCATCGACTACTTTAAGAGTTCTACTTACGATCTCAGTGTAACTATTTAACAACTCGCCAAATATTCCATATCTTCCACGTTCGATCAACAATGTAATGGTATGAATTAACGGTTGTGATACTTTGCCTGCAAAAGCAGTTTCGATCACACGACGTTTATCTTCAAAAGATACATTTGGTGTTGCTATAAAATTGCGAAGATCTGCATCTTGTGCAAAAGCTTCAACAATTGCTTTTAGTTCTTGTTCCGTCTCTTCTACAGCGCCATTTTCAGATGCAGCTTCGAAAAGGGCTTTGGCATAACGCGTAGATACTACTGTATCCCGGCTCATTGTCTAATCCCTACTTCTTTCAGATAGTTGTCAACCAACTGATCTTGGGCTTTGGCATCCACTTCTCTTTCCAGTACTTTAGAAGCGATCTGTACAGAGACGGCGCCGATTTCACTGCGAAGTGCAGCAACAGCTTTATTTTTCTCGCTTTCGATTTCACGAGCCGCTTCTTCTTTAAGACGCGTCGTTTCCTCTTTAGCTTGAGTAATTAATTGTTCAGCTTGACGATTACTTGTCTGACGGGATTGCTCAATAATATCTTGAGCGTCCTTACGTGCTTGTTGAAGTGCAGCTTTTTGGTCTTCGACATATTGAGCTGCTTGACTGCGTGTTAATGCAGCTTCATCCATTTGCTGTTTAACCAGCTCACGTCTTTTCTCCATGACAGAGAACAATGGACCGAATGCATAACGACTTAATAACCAATATAAAATCAAGAAAGCAATAATTGTAACTACAAGACTGCTCCATACAAAATGCAAATCAGCTCACTCCTTCCTCAAAACATCTAAATAATTCTCAGGTACCCTGCACGCTAAAAAGAAGGCGCGGATGGCTGTGGCCTTCCCCGCCAATGTGTGTGCTTGATTTACGCTGCTGCGTAGAAAATGAACGCCAATACTACACCGATGATTGGCAATGCTTCTACCAAACCTACACCGATAAACATAACTGTTTGCAATGTTGCTTTTGCTTCTGGTTGACGAGCGATACCTTCAACCGTTTTACTTACGATTAGACCGTTACCAATACCTGCGCCCAATGCGCCCAAACCTACTGCGATAGCAGCTGCTAGAAATGCTAATGCTCCCATTTAAAAATCCTCCTTAAAGATATGTGAGATAGTAAATTTATATTGAGCCCGGTATGAAGGTTATCCTACTTCCGAACTTTGAACCCTTACACAGTGACTGATGATACCAACTATTCAAAAGTTGCCGAAACGTGCCGATAGTATTTTAGTGATCTTCTTCCGTCTCTAGTGACTGTGATATGTATACCATAGCCAGGATCGTGAAGACAAAGGCTTGGATAGAGCCAACAAATATACTGAATCCTTGCCATACAATAAGACCTACAACCGAAGCGATTGCTCCGTACCATACGCCTGACATTTTAAGTAATACCGCAATAAGAACTTCGCCGGCAAAAATATTACCGAATAGCCGCATACCGTGTGTCAACAGTTTGGAGAATTGTTCGATCAAGTTGATAGGGAAAAAGAAAAAGAACGGTTTGAAATAGTGTTTGAAGTATGACTTCGTATTTCTGACCATACCTAGGTAATGGACAAGAATGAATACGATTAGTGCCAGACCCATCGCTGCTCCAGCATCAGCTGTAGGTGATTTCCACCAAGCGACTTCCACACCATGACTTCCTTTTGCCAGTCCGTCCACTACAGATGTTAATGGTTGACCAAAAGCTGTAGCTTTTTCTACGCTTGTATAATCGAACACTAAACCAAATGGAAGCCCAAGCATATTGCTAACAAAGATGAACATAATCAAAGTCAAACCGAGAGAAAGAAAAGGCTTTCCTTTTTTGTAGTCCATTGTACTGGAAATCAGTCCTTGAACGAATTCTACGACCCATTCCATAAAGTTTTGCAGCTTGCCTGGATTTTCTACCGATAGATTACGCGTTGCTAGTTTCACTAGAATAAACACTACAGCACAACTAACAATCAACGCAATAATGATAGATAAATCAAAATCGATGCCCCCGACGTTTATCATCGGTGATTCATGCATTTTTCTCACCCCTTTCATTATCGGAGTTATCACGCTCATGGCGAGAAAGGAAATAACCGATAACAATTAGCGCGAATGGTGCGAACACCAAACTGCCAGCTAGGGCATGAATTTCAAACAAATGCGGGAACTCAATAGCAAGTACTACCGCTCCGATCGAAATTGCTGCACGTTGTGCAAACCCTAGACCCTTCGGTCCTCTTCTACCTGTTGCTGCTGCTTCAGTCATCATACTTACTTTTTTAGCTAAATATTTGGTGTTGATATAACTGACTGCCGAACCAATGATCATCCCAAAAGCGATCGGACGAGATTGAGGCAGGAATGCAACCGCTACAAAGCAAAGAGCTAGAAAAACAAAGGTAGTCCGGGTCAGCCAATAAATGTAACTTGGTATTTCATTCATTCGTTTCCCCCACTATTTTCTTAATGATAAGAACAATACCGAAAATACCTAGAATCATACCTGCAAGTACTCCGAGTCCGGTTCCTATTCCTGAACTATTCCATACTTTATCCAGCCAGGAACCGAACCAGAATCCGGCGAGTGTACATACAGCTAAATCTATTCCAATCACACTCACAAGTCCAACCGCTTTCCACGGGCTTGAACTTGAATTGCTTGATTTGGGTTCATCTGCCATTCTACACTCCACCCTCGGAATCCCAGTTCATTGTACTGAATCGGCTAAGCCTTTGTCAAACCATCTTCCTTTAGCGCATTAACGCAAGACTTTCACAGAACATCGTTGATATGAAGCGTTTCATCACACTAACCCTACAGTACCACTGTATACTGTGGAATCATTTTTCACAATACGACTGTGGGACCTTTTTTGAACGTTGTGTGAAACTCTTCAGGACGATCCTCTAAAATACCATAATGGTGCAAAATAGCATTGACAATCCGTGGCGATGCCTGACCATCACCATAAGGATTAGAAGCTTCACTCATCGAAGCATACAGTTCAGGATCGCTCAGCAGTGCATGTGCACGCTCATAGATCTTCTCTTCATCTGTACCTACCATTTCAAGTGTACCTGCTTCTATTCCCTCTGGACGCTCTGTGGTATCACGTAGCACCAGCACAGGAACACCAAATGAAGGTGCTTCTTCTTGAAGACCACCTGAATCGGTTAAGATCAGATGCGTATGCGGATAAAAATTATGCAAATCGACAACATCCAGAGGATCGATCAACTGAATGCGCGGATGGTTGCCTAATATTTCATGAGCAGGTTCTTTGACAGCTGGACTTGGATGCACTGGATACACAATAGCAATATCTTCAAATTCGTCAGCAATACGCTTGACCGCGCGGAAAATATTACGATGTGGTTCGCCTTGTGATTCACGGCGATGTGCAGTCATCAAGATCAGACGTTTACCTTCTGCCCATTCCAAAACAGGATGGTGATAATCAGGCTGTACAGTATATTGAAACACATCTGTAACCGTGTTGCCTGTGATATACACGCTTGACGGCAATTTATTTTCTTTTAGCAAATTGCCTGCCGACCAACTTGTTGGTGCAAAGTGTAAATCTGCAAGTACACCTGTCAATTGGCGATTCATTTCTTCAGGATAAGGTGAAAGCTTGTTCCACGTACGTAGTCCTGCTTCCACATGACCCACATTAATCTGCTGCATAAATGAAGCATAGCTCGCAAGAAACGTAGTCAACGTATCTCCATGAACCAGAACAATATCAGGCTTCACTTCTTGCAATACTGGCTCTAAGCCACTAAGTACACGCATCGAAATTTCGTTTAGCGTCTGACGATCTTTCATTACATCAAGATCATAGTCTGGAGTGATATTAAAAACTTCAAGAACCTGATCCAACATTTGACGATGTTGCGCAGTGACGCAAACGATTGACTCAATATGTTCAGGATGTTTTTGCAATTCCAAAATCAATGGAGCCATTTTGATTGCTTCAGGACGTACACCGAAAATAGTCATTACTTTAATTTTTTTCATAAGTCTGGGATTACCTCGCTTTACTTGGTTCCGTACAAGCGGTCTCCGGCATCGCCGAGTCCAGGTACGATATATCCATGCTCATCCAACTTCTCATCCAATGCAGCAACATAAATATCTACATCCGGGTGAGCGTCTTGAACAGCTTTGACCCCTTCAGGAGCAGCGATAAGATTCATCATTTTGATCTGAGTACATCCACGCTTTTTAAGAACATCGATCGCAGCAATAGCAGAACCGCCTGTTGCTAACATTGGATCAATAACGATCAATTCGCGTTCTTGTACATCTGTCGGAAGCTTCACATAATATTCAACCGGTTGGAATGTTTCTGGATCACGGAACAATCCCACATGTCCTACTTTAGCTGCTGGCAACAATTTAAGAACGCCATCTAACATACCCAATCCTGCGCGCAAAATAGGAATCAGACCTAACATACGTCCAGAAATGACTTTACCTTCTGTTTTGATTACAGGTGTTTCTACCGGAATTGATTCAAGTGGAATATCACGTGTGATTTCGTAAGCCATTAATGTTGCGACTTCGTCAACAAGCTCGCGGAAATCTTTCGTGTTAGTCTGTACATCACGAATAAATGTTAATTTGTGTTGAATTAAAGGATGATCGCATATTACTAATTTTGCCATGGTTTTTCCCTCCGGTACTTTTCAATAATAAACATTAGCTACATCCTATTTGCTATCACATCAGGTTTTGTGGCCATTCCACAAAGCAAAAGGATTAGGGGAATACGTTCTTACCCCATAAACCTCGTCTATTATATCATTCCCTGTGGGCAATTTCATCCGATATCCTGTCGAATTATTTCTTTTTAATACTTCATACTTTGATGAGCGTAAATATAGCTCTTATCAAACATGATTTTTAGCATAGCAAAATCCATTTTCTATATTGAGTCTATCAATATAACGCTTACAATTACCAGATAAAAACAAATTCTACAGCATTTCCACCCAGTCTTTTCTATTATAATGGTAAATGGCTTAAATGGCAGTAAATCTTTCAAATTTTTTTAAAAAAAATAATTAAAAACCGACAGAAATAAGAATTTCTGCCGGTTATCTAGAAGTTAACGGTGTTAAGGAGCTCTTTATTTGGTTTTGAAATTAATAATTCATTTGTTGATATAAAGGGTATTGGCTTGTTAATTCAGCAACTTGCGCACTTGCTTGGGCAAGAACAGCTTCATCTTTAGGTGCTTTAAGCGTCATCGCAATAATTTGACCGATCTTCACCATTGCTGCTTCATCCATACCACGAGAAGTCGCTGCTGGTGTTCCTAGACGGATACCACTTGTAATAAACGGGCTTGTTGGATCAAAAGGAATCGCATTTTTGTTCGTTGTGATGCCTACAGAATCCAGAACATGCTCTGCTTCTTTACCTGTGATATTCACGCTACGTGTATCCACAAGCATCAAGTGATTGTCTGTACCCCCTGAAACGATGGTCAATCCTTCGTCTACTAATGTTTGAGCAAGCACTTTTGCATTTTTGACTACATTTTGAGCATAAGTTTTGAAAGAAGGTTGTAATGCTTCACCGAAAGAAACTGCTTTGGAAGCAATAACATGCATCAATGGACCACCTTGTGAACCCGGGAATACTGCTTTATCAATCGCTTGTGCCCATGCTTTAGTACACATAATCATACCGCCGCGAGGTCCACGAAGTGTTTTGTGTGTTGTTGTTGTAACAAAATGCGCATGAGGTACAGGACTTGGATGTTCTCCAGCTGCTACCAATCCTGCGATATGCGCCATATCCACCATAAATAAAGCACCTACATCATTTGCAATCGAAGCTAATTTTTCAAAATCAATCGTACGCGGATATGCACTAGCACCAGCTACGATCATACGAGGACGATGTTTGAACGCTGCTTTGCGAACTTCATCATAATCGATAAGGAATGTATCTTCTTGTACACCGTAAGCCACAAAGTTATACAACAACCCAGAAGCATTTACAGGGCTACCATGTGTTAAATGTCCACCATGAGCAAGGTTCATCCCTAGAACAGTATCACCTGGTTTGAGCGCTGCAAGATAAACCGCCATATTCGCTTGTGCACCTGAGTGAGGCTGTACATTGACATGTTCTGCACCAAACAATTGCTTCGCACGATCACGAGCGATATCTTCAACCACATCTACATGTTCACAACCGCCATAGTAGCGTTTGCCTGGATAGCCTTCTGCATATTTGTTCGTTAATACCGAACCCAAAGCTTCGATAACCGCTTCACTTACAATATTTTCAGAAGCGATTAATTCGATGTTGTCACGTTGACGCTTAAGTTCAAGTCCCATTGCTTCTAGTACTGCCGGATCGTTCTTTCGTAATTGCTCCATCATTGTTTAATTCCTCCTAGAGATCGGTTGAATACCTGTTTTGGATTGCTTATTTTAAATTTAGAGATCAACTATTTAAGCTTATCGATCTGCATGAACCATCGGTGTGTAGACGGCTCTTTCGCCACCAATCAAAGGTGGACGTGTACGCGCTGCGTTGACTCTAGCTTCGCCTACAAAACGAATTGCAGGTCGATAAGGGACCGCTATTCTTTTCAAATGCATACCGATCAAGGTCTCTCCAAAATCGATACCTGCATGTGCTTCAATCTGTTCTGCCAAACAAGGATGAACAAATGTCTGATATGCATAGGTTGCCATCGATCCGCCTGCTTTGGGAATCGGTACTGCGGCGACTTCATTATAATTGTAGTGATCCAGTGTATCTCGTTCCATCACCAATGCTCGATTCAAATGCTCACAACATTGAAAAGCTAACCGGAATCCGTATTCAGCTTGTACTTCTCGAATCCCTTCCACCAATGCTTCAGCAACATCTAACGTTCCGGCTGTTCCGATATGTTTGCCTGCGATTTCACTGGTGCTTCCACCGATCACCAGTAGCTTATGGCGATCTAGCTTAGCTTCTTCTGCTAACTCGCGTACAATAGCTGCGGCATCTAAACGAATTTGTTGTATTTTTTCCTGATCACTCATCGTTCAATCCTCCTTGTGCTTTCTTAGCTCATTCACTATCTGCAAAAGGTACGTGTGCAATGCACTCGTTTTTTATTATAGCGCAAGCATAGGGCTAACGGCGACAACAAGATGAGAGAAGGAGTTACAACATGTAAAGAACAAAAAAAGAGCACAACGTGCGCGAAAAATATCGCACGTCTGCTCTTTTGCCCAGGCGACCGGCCGTATGTTCCGATGCTCCATCGTGGTTCATCTCCACTCTCGTCGCCAGTTACATCGGATCTCTCTTATGAGTTACATCATAAGACATGTTTTTCGTAAAATCAATATCTATTCTAAAATTAACCTCTAGCTTATTGCGTACGATAGGCTTGAATCTTGTCGATTAACTTTTCTAATGCAAGACGAATATCAGCTGCGGCGACTTCATAATCATCCCGACTACCGCCAAAAGGATCTACAATATCGAAGCTTGGAATACGCTGTTGAATTTCGATCAACCGCTGACGATCAGTCGGATGTACTTCTTCGCCTAAAGAACGATTCATTTCGATCGTTGCGTATAAGCTATCCAACTCTTTGAGATCGCGTAGCACTTTGTGATCATTTTCTGCATATTCCTTCAACGTGTACACTTTGCCTGCCGACTCTGGAAAATTACGAATCACATGTTGCTTGTGACTCCCTGTTAATGTGAGTATGAGATCTGCCCAATGAATAGTTGCTCCAGTCAAAGAGGAAGATAATAATTGTTCATGTATATTATGATCTTTGAGAACCGCTTCGGCATGACGGGATACAGACATTCCATCTACAGCAGCTACACCGGCTGAACGAACCTCCACATCGACACCGCGCTCGCTCGCAAGCTTACGCATAAAACCTTCCGCCATAGGACTTCGACAGGTGTTACCGGTACATACGAACAATATGTGATGCATTCTCTGTACCTCCCGTATCATTATAATGTGAGACTTGGGTGACCGGAAATATAATCTTTCCGTATCAATCATTATACCAAATTTAGCGCATGTAATCACTATTTTTACAAATGAATAATCTGACCACCCGCAGCTTTGGATAAACGGTTCATTACAGCTACACCTACACCTTGTTGCTCACAGCCTTGCGACATAATAAAAGTAATACCTTCACGATCAAATGTACGCAAAGCCGCATACAATCGGTTCGCCGCTTCTTCAAGATGATCACGACTGCCTAGCGATAAACCCAGTGTATCTGCTAGATGCAATGGATTTTCATCAAAAACCAATACACCTGTTTTCTCACCACGTGCTTGAGCTTGTCTAATCTGTTGTTCTATATATTGATTAACGACGTTATCTTGCGATCCCATCACAATTGTCATTGATCCTTGGGGTGCATAATGCGTGTATTTCATACCCGGTGAACGTGGAACCAATGCTGTAGCCGCATCATTCAGAGCAGGATCACAAGTGACAGGAGCAAAAGAAGATAATTGCTCTTCCGTAATACCACCCGGGCGAAGAATCATAATCGTATTATTGTCTTGTACCTGAATGACTGTTGATTCAACACCAATCCCTGCACTTCCTCCATCGACCACTCCATCGATCACAGCAGATAAATCTTCAATCACATGTGCAGCTGTTGTTGGACTCGGTCGACCTGAACGGTTGGCGCTAGGAGCCGCTAGCGGACATCCAGAAGCACTAATCAAAGCTAACGCTACCGGATGATCGGGCATACGTATCGCTACTGTCTGTAGTCCAGCTGTTACCAGAGGAGATACGGTATCAGGACGTACAGGCATCACTAGTGTAAGCGGTCCTGGCCAGAAATGATTGATTAACATCTGTTCTAAATCGCTAACCTCAGAAACCAAACTGCTCAACTGATCACGATCTGAAATATGCACAATTAATGGATTATCTGAAGGTCTTCCTTTGGCAGTAAAAACAGATGCTACCGCATGTGTATTGCGGGCATCTGCTCCAAGTCCATATACTGTTTCTGTGGGAAAAGCGACAATACCGCCATTTGCCAAAATCTGACCGGCTTCGCTTAATTGTTGTTCTATATGCTCTGAATGACGCACATCCCAACAAGTGAACAGAGAATCTGCTTGAGGCTGTTCGCTGTGATTCTCTGTCTGGTTGTTCATCATGTCATGCCTCCTTGCTGATGACCTTGGCTTTATTTATTCAATGCATAACGTTGAGTGACATTCACAGAAACTTCATCGTTATCTTCTTGATTATGAATTCGTATACTCATTACGAGTCCCATACATGCCATATTCATTACCAATGATGTACCGCCAAAGCTGATAAATGGTAACGTAATCCCTGTTAATGGCATAATGCCGATAAACATACCGATATTTTCAAAAATCTGATATAACAACATCGCAACTATTCCTATAATAATGTAAGGTCCTGCTCGCTCCCGGCATTCTAACGACACTAGAATTAAGCGATGAATTAAGGTGAAATAGAGCAGTAATAAAATAGCTGCGCCTATAAATCCAAACTCTTCGGCCACTACAACAAAAATAGAATCTGAGTAGGTTAATGGAACACGATCCGATTGAACCGATGTTCCTTTCATATACCCTTCACCACTCAGTCCACCGGAGGCTATAGCAAGCTTCGCATTACGTGTATGATAGATCGCTTTCTCTGTAGCTTGATCAGGCATTAACCATGGATCTAACCGTTCCATCCAGTGATCACGCTTGATATCTGCGAGATAAGTTTTGATATTATCGTGATAAGCAACATAACTGCGAATACCGACAATAACCATCACAATAGCTAAGGATGTAAATAAAATCGCTTGCGTATATTTAATATTACCGATCCATAGTAATGCCATCATAATAATCAGATAACTCAAAGCGTTACCCAAATCATTTTGAGCCATAACTAAAGCAAATGGAATAAACGTAATCGCAATCAGCGGAGTCACATCACGCCAGAATAAGAGTTTTAATTGTTCTTTACGTGAAAGTAATGTTGCTAGAAATAAAATTAATACCATTTTGAATAACTCGGCAGGCTGTAGACTGAGTCCACCAATACTAAGCCAACCTTGTGCATTATTCAGCGTTTGTCCAATAACCATAACGAGTAATAACAACACTAACCCTGCGCCATAAATATAAAGAGAATACTTGAGCCAGATCCGGTAGTTGACCATCGACATCACGAAAAATACAACAAATCCTGCAATATAGTAAATGATCATTCGTTCTGTCGAATTGGCAAACTTGGGCGTACTATGAGTAGCGCTGTAAATAACAGCTATACTGACTCCCATCATAACTAGCAGAATGGTAAATAAATTCCAATCTATTCTTTTAAGCTTGGCGATCATGTCTGCCCCCTTTTCCGGTTCAACCTTAACTTTCTTTTATACCTATGACGTGCCGCTGGATACCTGCAAGGTCAGCGATAATCTCAATACGTTCATAACCTACACTTCTAACCATATCCGCTACATCCTGTGCTTGTCCAATCCCAAGCTCAAAACCGATCACTTTGGGCAATGCAGGTAGTAACGTTAATTGGGCCATCATAATGCGATAAGGACCTAACCCATCCGGTCCTCCTGCAAGTGCAGTCATCGGCTCATAATCTTTAACTTCAGGCTGTAATGCCAGAATATCTTCATCTGGAATATAAGGAGGATTGGATACTAAAATATCAATATTCTGCCCGGCAAAAGGTTCTAACAAATTACCTTCATGCCAGTGAATTGGTGTGTTCTGCTGGATACTATTTTGCTTGGCGACGGATAGCGCATCCGGTGAAATATCACTTGCCCACACTTGCCATGTTGGACACATGCGTGCAATCGTTAACGCTATCGCTCCGCTACCTGTTCCGATATCTGCACAGACAAAAGGCGATTGATCGGCTTGTTCAACCATCCGTTGTTGACCGATCTTCACTACCGCTTCGACCAACAATTCTGTCTCAGGGCGAGGAATCAGCACCGCAGGAGTGACGATAAATCGCTCACCATAGAATTCTTGTTCACCTATAATGTATTGCGCAGGTTCCCCTGCTACTTTGCGCATAATAACTTCTTGCCATAATTGCTGTTTATCATAAGGAAACGGTTCAAACATCGCCATATAAAAAGCAGAACCTTCTACTCCAAGCACCCATTCGAGCAAAAGACGACTATTCGATTCAGGCTCCATCACTTGATGAGCACTTAAAAAAGAAGAAGCCTCAACATAGGCTTCCCGTATACTTTGTTCTGGCTTCATCGTAAATTGTTCTGTCTGTTGTACCAATAGATTATGCCTCTTTTTCCATCAAATCTGCTTGTTCTGCTAACGTCAATGCAGATACGATATCTTCGATCTCACCATTCATGATTTGATCCAAACGGTGCATGGTTAGACCAATACGGTGATCAGTTACACGGCTTTGTGGAAAGTTGTACGTACGGATACGTTCACTACGGTCACCTGTACCTACTTTACTTTTACGTTCGCCTGCATATTTGGCTTCTTCTTCTTGACGCATCATGTCGGAGATACGTGCACGAAGTACTTGTAATGCTTTATCTTTATTCGAGTTCTGAGACTTACCATCCTGACAAGTCGCCATAATTCCTGTAGGCATATGAGTTACACGTACGGCAGATTTGGTCGTATTAACAGACTGTCCGCCTGCTCCACTTGAACAGAATGTATCCACACGGATATCACGATCGTGAATCTCGATTTCTAACTCTTCTGCTTCGGGCATAACAGCTACTGTAGAGGTAGAAGTATGAATACGTCCGCCTGATTCAGTCGTAGGAATACGTTGCACACGGTGTGCTCCACTTTCGAATTTCAGCTTACTGTATGCTCCACGTCCATTGATCAAGAATGTTACTTCTTTAAATCCACCTAGATCACTGGTACTTGCATCCATCATTTCAACACGCCAGCCTTGTGTATCTGCATAACGAGTGTACATACGGTAAAGGTCAGCTGCAAATAAAGCCGCTTCATCTCCACCTGCTGCTCCGCGAATCTCAACGATTACATTTTTATCATCGTTAGGATCTTTAGGTAACAATAAAATATGGATCTGAGCTTCTAACTCGTCTTTACGAGTGGAAAGTTCATCGATCTCCATTTTGACCATTTCACGCATTTCATCATCTAACTTCTCGCCTTGCATCACTTTAGCAGCATCTAATTCTTCAGTGACTTTGCGGTATTCGATATACGCTTCATACATAGGTTGTAGATCAGATTGCTCTTTGGATAAATCTCTTAAACGTTTGGAATCACTTGCTACGTCAGGGTCACACAATAACTCGCTCAATTTATCATAGCGGTCCGCTAATGCTTGTAAACGATCTAACACGGAAATCCACCTCTTCTTTTATTCAATCTGCTGCATGCGCAGTTTAACTTTACATAGTCTATCATCAAAACAAACATCATCATTCCATATCGATCTACACATAATATTGGGAAATATTAGTGGTTACGACTCTTAATTATAGCACAAGAAGTAACCATTTCATATCCTTAATTACGGTGGTAGCGTACTTTTTTTTAGAGTAACGATGCTTATTTGAATACGTAAGATCAATAAGACTATAATAAAGAAAGTAATATGTCAGAACATACACAGTTTACCTTTGCTTAGCTGGTTATTCTGATCTGTATTGAAGCAAACACAGGGTACAAAGGGTTATGTATTAAAGAGCACACTTTTATCTGTATCTAGCGATAGGTGGAGCTACTCTATTGGATGATGAGGAGTTGTATTCATGGATCAACGGAAATTAGGTTCACAAGGGTTACAAGTCTCGACACTGGGTCTAGGTTGTATGGGTATGTCCGAATTTTACGGTGAGATCGATGAAAAAGAAGCACTACACACCTTACAAGTCGCATTGGATAATGGAGTTACCTTTTTTGATACAGCAGATATGTATGGCATAGGGGCGAATGAGAAATTAATCGGGCCTTTTATGCAGCAAAATCGTGATCAAGTGATTCTAGCCACCAAGTTCGGTAATGTCCGCAATGAAGATGGTTCTTATGTAGGGATTAGCGGTCGTCCTGAATATGTGAAAGAAGCTTGCGATAACAGTCTTAAACGTCTTGGTCTTGATACGATCGATCTCTATTATCAGCATCGTGTCGATCCAGATGTTCCGATCGAAGAAACAGTTGGGGCGATGAGTGATCTTGTACAGGCTGGTAAAGTTCGTTATCTTGGACTATCTGAAGCATCCTCTGAAACGATTCGTCGTGCACATCAAACTCATCCGATCTCTGCTTTGCAGACGGAATATTCACTATGGAGTCGTGATGTAGAAGATGAGATTTTGCCCACTTGTCGTGAGCTTGGAATCGGATTCGTTCCTTATAGCCCTCTAGGACGTGGATTTTTGACAGGTCAGATTACGTCATTTGAAGATTTGGCAGAAGATGATTACCGTCGTTATTCTCCACGTTTTCAAGGAGAGAATTTCCAGAAGAATCTGGATTTGGTGCAACGTATTCAAGAAATTGCCAAAACGAAAGATTGTTCACCTTCTCAACTAGCATTAGCATGGTTACTGGCTCAAGGCGAAGATATCGCTCCGATTCCTGGAACCAAACGTGTCAAATATTTGCTTGAGAATATCGGTGCAACGCAAGTGAAGTTAACCGATGCTGAATTAAAAACGATTGATGAAGCCGCTCCTAAAGGTTCTGCTGTCGGTGAGCGTTATGCGCCTGAAAGTATGAAAATGTTAAATCGTTAAGATTTTATAATAAAGTCTTTGTCTATCAAAGCAGCTCATATATGTATTGGAGAAGTGCTTATTCTTATAGAATAGGTGCTTCTTTTTTTATACTCTTTTACTTTTGCTGAGTGCTACCTTTAGATTGAACCTATACTGACCGATAATACAAAGTGGAATACATACTAAGCTTTGATAGGAGGATTATTGTGGATTTGTATAGGAAGTTATTTTGGAGTCGAATCAAAGAGTATGCCCTAGAATGGTTTATTATGATTATGATTGTATTTGCCTTGTTTGTGCTGGCAAGTCTAGATACAGAATCATATTCAGTATTAGAATTTATCCCTATTATATTGATGTTAATTGGGGGTGTAGTACAGATTAGAGATAGCTATTTACATACGGTTGTCGCTAACCCTTATCGAAAAGGAAAGAAATTTAGTTACTATCGCCGAACACCTAAGCAAATTAACTTTAAAATGACCTTGTTTCAGATTTTGATTGGACTGATTTTCATCTCGTTTTTGCTAGTTGGATTTAATGATTTCTCATTTTGGATCGCAACTCCTATCATTATTTTGATTCTGCAATTATTTAAAGATAAAAAAAGTAGTCGTATTCGATTAAAAAAGAGTAAATTGATTGAAGCTTTGAGAGCACAACATCTATTTTTGCCAGAAGAATCAATTTTGGATATTGAAAGTGACTTCGATATATTTTCGGTAAATGAACATGTTACTGATACTTTACAACTGTTCACAGAAGAGAATCGAAATCAGGAAGGTTACTTTTATGCCATCACATCTTGTGAGTTGATTGTAGGCGTACAACGATTAAATACTCCTTTTTTCTATACAGCGATTCCGTTACAAGAAATCACTAAACTAGCGATAATTGATAGTGGTTATTATAAAAAAATGTTATATTAGGTTCTATATTTGTTATTGGCTATGGAATGAATCGTCAATTAAACTATTATACTAAAAATCGTATAAGTAGTATCTTACAGCCTTTTTTCGGCTCTTTGGTCTATGCACTAGATGCTGAGACATGGAAAGAATCTACGTTTAATGGAATTCCGCATCGAGATCATCCTGCTTTTGTGGAATATGAATTTCATGGGGATCTGTCCTCTTATCCAGAGCCCTATCTGCCTTTTCTACGATAAATTAAAAAGCAACAAAAAAGAGTCTCGCTTTCCTTAATGGAAAACGGGACTCTTTCTGTATTATCAACTTCAAATGCTGATATTCGTATATAGTATTGTCTTAATTCAAAAATCAATCTTACACGTTAAAGCGGAAATGCATAACATCGCCATCTTTAACCAAATATTCTTTACCTTCCAAACGCAATTGTCCGCGTTCTTTAGCACCATTCATCGAACCTGCATTCACAAGATCTTCATATCCTACGACTTCTGCACGAATAAATCCGCGTTCAAAGTCTGTATGAATGACGCCAGCTGCTCCAGGAGCTTTGGTTCCTTTGCGTATTGTCCAAGCACGTACTTCTTGTACACCTGCTGTAAAGTAAGTGTACAGACCTAGCAACTGGTAAGCTGCTTTGATTAGACGGTTTAGACCAGATTCTGCTAGACCCAGTTCTTCTAAGAACATCGCTTTGTCTTCATCTTCAAGTTCAGAGATATCTGCTTCTACTTTTGCACTGATCGGCACAACAACCGCATTTTCAGCTTCAGCAAATTCTTTTACTTTTAATACAAAAGGATTAGTATCTGCTTCAGTTACGCCATCTTCACTCACATTAGCCGCATACAATACAGGCTTCATCGTTAGCAAATGAAGATCACGAACAAGTAGACGCTCATCTTCGCTTAGCTCAATACTACGAGCAGGCATATCGTTGTACAACGATTCTTTGATACGCTCTAATACTTCGACTTCTTGAGCGGTTTGTTTGTTACCGCCTTTAACATTTTTGCGTGAACGCTCGATGCGTTTCTCTACACTATCCAAATCAGCCAAAATTAATTCCAGATTAATCGTCTGGATATCACTGATTGGATCGATTTTGCCATCAACATGCGTAATATTCTCATCTTCAAAACAACGAACTACGTGTACAATCGCATCCACTTCACGGATATGCGCTAAGAATTTGTTACCCAAGCCTTCGCCTTTACTTGCTCCACGTACCAAACCTGCGATATCTACAAATTCAAAAGCAGTAGGTACCGTTTTCTTAGGTACAACCAATTCTGTTAATTTGTCTAAACGCTCGTCTGGAACTTCTACGATCCCTACGTTAGGATCAATTGTACAAAACGGATAGTTCGCAGATTCTGCACCTGCTTGTGTAATTGCATTAAAAAGAGTAGATTTACCAACGTTCGGCAATCCGACAATACCTGCTTTCAAAGCCATTTATATGACAACTCCTATTGATCTGAATTTATAAATAAACGAACATGAATTTCCACACTCATTATATATGAGAACCCTCGGTGTGGCAAACAACTATACGATAAATTTATTCGTCAAAGTTTGAAGTTGGCTCGACAGTGTCGTTAGATTTTGAGAGATGGTCGATAATTCAGTAACCGACTGTTCTTGTTCTTGCGCACTAGCCGATACTTCTTCGGTCATAGCAGAGGTTTCTTCAGTCGCTGAAGCGATATAACTGAGTTGCTCTTCTACTTCATGACGAATATTCTGCATATGTGCTGTACGATCTGCTAGATTTACAGCTAATCCGTGTACTTCTTCAGACACTTGGCTCACTTGTTCAAATGTCTCCATACATTCAGTAATCTGAGATTCTTGTCGATCCGCAGACTGCATGGTTGTATCAAATTGACCACTCATGCTATTAATTTGCTCGACAAAGCTACCTAAAATCATATCAATTTCACGAATCGAATCTTCAGACTGTTGTGCTAGACTTCGCATTTCACTCGCAACAACAGCAAATCCTTTACCGGCTTCACCTGCTCGAGAAGCTTCGATGGATGCATTTAATGCTAAGATCTGAGTCTGTTTTACAATACTTTGAACTTGACCACTCACATTCGCCGCTTGTTGTGATTGCTCTGCTAACGTGCGTGACATCAACTGCATATGCTGCATTTGTTGAACATTTTGCTTACCTTGTGTTAACAATCGTTGGTGTTCTTGTGTGACTTGTTCGCGCACTTCAGTAAGTTGGCGAGCGGTATCTCCGAAGCGATCTACATAACTGCCCACTTCATCAATAATCTGTCCTAGACGTTCTGAATGTTGTACTGCTTCATCGGTCTGTTGTGCTTGTTGGGTTGAACCCGTAGCAATCTCATGAATGGCACGAGATAACTCTTCTGTCTGACGTAATGTGCCTTCAGAAACTTTTGAAATATATTGAGACGATTCTTGTAGGGTATGCGAACTGTTCTGAATATTAGTAATCATATCGGTGATATGAGCGACCATTGCATTATTCAAGTCACTGATATCGCCTAATTGATCTCCTGTAATCCGTTTCGATTGTACGGTTAGATCACCTTTAGTGACATTTTCCATACTCGTCTTGATCTCGCCCACTTGACGTAACATCCGGCGAATAAATGCCATTGCACATAAAACAGCAATCAAGAGAACTATTGTAAATACAGGAATAACCATTTGATATGCCTGTTTTAATGTACTGGAATAGACTGTATTCACAGCACTTGCCGAAATATCGATTCCCAAGTATCCGACCGTTTTTCCACTTGGGTCTTTGATCGGTGAAAAGGTAGAAAATAATTCTCCCCATGTCGGATCTGTAGCTACATCAGTAGTCACCATTTGTTCTGATAATACCTCTGGAGCAATCCCTGAACTAAATTCAAATTCGTCTCCGTATTTGCTGTAGTCCTCATCATCCCATGCGGCTCCGTCCACTGTATAGAACCATTTTCCATCCACATAGTTAAACAAATAAATATATAATGATCCCGTTTCTTGACGTAACATAGTCAACTGGTCACGAAGATCGCGATATTCTTGAAGTTGTTCTGGATTTTTACTCGTGCCTAGCTTTTCAATAGCAGCTAAATTAAGATTAGCAATCGTATTTTTAGCTAAGTTTTGGTTGTTATACTGCATTGTAGATAAAGCAGCATCTTTAATTAATATTTGTGTAATAAACATGGTTAATACAGCCACTATAATCAATGGCACGATAATCATAAGATATAATTTCAAGCGTAACCCTAACTTAATTTTTTTGCCCCTTTTCACTGATGTTGCCTCCTTCATACCTCTATCTATTCTGTAGTCCTCAAGATGCCTAACTACATATATATCGTACAAAAGGTGTGAGTTTTGAAGAGGAGCTGCAAAAAAATATAGTTAATTTGTACTATTATTCAGAAATTTTCAGAATTCTTTCAGAAATAAAGATAGAAATCCAAAATAGATTGGATTTCGAGATACAACGGATCTTTAATTTAAGAAGAAGGAGGATATAATTCTAGAAAGCGCTTGGTGGTCAGACTGAACCGATCCCAGTTTTTGCGATGAGGTAAAAATCCTTGTGTGGAGACTTCTTGTGAAAGAACTTCAATCTGTTCAAAGCGGGCAAAGAACGGCAAAACATAATCATCGATATACCGACAAATTTCTTCAATAACCCGCTCTCGCTCGCTGATGGTTATGACATGATAACTATCTATATTTTTGTATTTACGCGTCAAATTTACAATCGGACTGATAAAAACACAATTGGCATCAGGAGGTGCTATTGCTGTCTCTACACTTACAAATACACGCAATTCACCGTACTTGGAGCCTGTAAATGAAATATCAAATGTAAAGTCACCACTTTTTTGACGGAGACATTTTTTGCTTTTTAAATATTTAAAAAGAGGTTGATATCGTTCTGCAATCTGTTGAATCGTATGCTGGCGTGCTTGTTCGGCTTCGGATACAGCCATATGTTGACTCCTTTCTGCCCAAAGGATAACTATTTTTAGATATATATGACTATACTTATACGTTCGAACGCAAGCGTGTGGTCGATTGTAATGCAGTGATATCTCCTGCTCCAATACCCAACATGGCGGCGGATAATTCAAATTCAACTTGAGCTAATACTTGTTCTAACGCTTCTGTGGATTCTACAGCCGCTCCTAATAACGATCTTCCAAATCCAGCAAAGTCGGCTCCTAATGCAATCGCTTTGGCGGCATCGACTCCATTTTTGAGTCCACCGCTACCGATGATGGTCATTTCGGGCAGTTCTTGACGGACATCTACGATACACTCTGCTGTCGGTGTGCCCCAGCCTGCAAAAGCTTCAGCAGCGGCGCGGCGTACAGGATCAATACTGCGGAACTTTTCGACCTGGCTCCAAGATGTTCCACCTGCACCAGCCACATCTATAAACGATGCTCCTGCATCCACTAACAAGCGAGCGGTCTCTCCATCGATTCCCCAACCCACTTCTTTGATACCGATCGGTACTTCTAACTGCTTGGCGATCTGTTCAATCTGTAACAATAAACCGGCAAAATTAACATTACCTTCAGGCTGAAAAACTTCCTGTAAACTGTTCAAATGAAGCACCAATGCACTGGCTTCAGCCAGATCAACAGCACGTCGACATTGATCAATCCCAAATCCATAATTCAACTGCACAGCACCTAGATTCGCTATAATCGGAATATTTGGCGCTTGTTGACGCACATTGAAAGTAGCTGCTAACTCATCATGTTCTATGGCAGCTCGTACAGAGCCTAGTCCCATCGCCCAGCCACGTTGCTCGGCTACAGTCGCTAAACGTTTGTTAATATCTCCGGTAGCTTGACTACCACCTGTCATCGAACTGATTAGTAAAGGTGTGGCAACCGGTTGATTTAGAAAAGAAGTTTGTAGTGAAATAGTGGCAAAATCCAGTTCTGGTAAGGCTTGATGGCGAAAATGATACTTTTCAAAACCGGAAGTTACGCCTTCTCCTGCTACATTTTCTTCCAGACAAAGACGAACATGAGCACTTTTACGATCAGCAATCTGTCCTTCAGGTATTATTTCTTCAGATTTCATAATGTGCCCTCGTTTCGATTCTAATGTTGACTTGCAATATGTTTAGCAACAAGTTGGCCTGATAATGTCACAATCGGTGTGCCTCCACCTGGATGTGTTGTTCCACCGACATACCATAATCCTTGTACATCACGGCTTCGATTACCCGGACGGAAAAAAGTCTGTTTTACCGAATTGGATGAAATACCATAGATCGCTCCTTGATGAGCATACGTATCGCGCTGAATATCAGCAGGCGTATAATGCTCCCAGACCGGTCCTTGTGAAATATCTTCCAATCCATATTGTTCTAACAATGCCGCAATCTTATGTCCATAGGCTTGACGCTGTAGTTCCCAATCCCACTCCTTTGACAAATAAGGAGCATTGGCTAAAATAAACAAATTACTACTCAGCGGCGGAGCCATCTGGGCTTCAGAATAACCTGAATAGCAAATATATAATGTTGGTAATGTTGGCGGACGCTTTTGCCCGAAGATCGATAGAAATTCAGGTTCATATTGTTCCGGAAAAAAGACCGTATGATGAAGCAGTTGATCATATTGACGGGGTACACCTGCAAGTGTCACAAAGCCAGATAATGAAGGCTCATACCGATCGATCTGCTTATCACTAAGTGAAGGGCGTTCATGTTCATCTAATAACATCTGACTCATACTGAGCACATCACCATTAATAATCACAACAGGGGCAAAATAATCACCTAGACTACTTTCTACACCAATGGCTTTACCTGATTGTACCAAAATTCGGGAGACTTCTGTGCCTGTTCGTATCGATACACCTAATTCAATAGCCAGCTTTTCCAATCCCCGTATTAACTGATATGTACCTCCACGTACTCCATACACTCCAAGCTCTGCTTCCACATGACTAAGCATGGCAAATATAGCGGGTGCTTGATAAGGCGAAGCGCCAACATAAGTGGCATACCGTCCGAATAACATCAATGTATTGGGATGGCGAAAATATTTGCGCAATAACGATTGTAATGTTGTTAATGGATGTACTCGCAGTAAGCCTTTGCCCATAGATGGCTTTATTTTATCACGCCATGACAGTAATAAGGTATTTAGAAATTGATTATTCGCTTCCAGATACATCTGCTTCGCTTCTGCTAAAAATCGAGGATATTGAAGCGCATCTTCAGGGCTATAGATTGCAATCTGTTCCGCTGTCACTTCAGCATGACGACTTAAGTCTACCACTGATCCATCTGCAAAAATATTACGTGTACGTGGTTCTAGATCATACAAATCTACATAGTCTTCTATCTGTCGTCCAGCTTGCTCAAATACACTGCGGAATACATGAGGCATTGTGATCGTGCTTGGTCCACGGTCGAACTGATAACCTGATTTTTCTATATGTTGTAATTTGCCACCGACCGTCAGTTGCTTCTCTAAAATAGTCACATCATATCCGCGTGAAGCTAGACCGATGGCGCAAGATAATCCACCGAAGCCAGCGCCAATAATCAGCGCTTTGCGATCACTCATCCATAATTCCTTCCTTTCCAATTGTAACCTGTACCATTGGCTCCTGCACGCCAAGAATCCATCATAATCCCGATCAGACAAGCCGCACTAACAGGCATGTATATTCCCATCCAGATCGGCTTACCATGATAGACATCAATGATGCTTTTGGTGATCATTCCAATCAAAATACTGAGCAATGACCAGCCAATCAGCATGGTATCTAAGGTACATAGACTATAGATCAATGTAATCACAGGCAGAATAAATAACAGTGCATAATAAATAGAAATCCCGATCGCTAGCAGAGGACTACGTCCTGCACCTACAAAAATATTCTTTTTATAACCTTCCCAGACTTGTCCCGCATTGCGGTACATACGAGCAGATGTATAATGCTGTACATTAGCCAGTGTCACCGGATCACCGATTCGCTTGACTGCACGAGCTAATTCCATGTCTTCTACAATCTGAGTGGAAATTCCTTCATGTCCTCCTGAACGAGCATAACTGTCCGGGTGAATCATTAACCATGCCCCTGTCACAGCCACAAAGAAAGGGCTACGACTACGACGAACCATCATAATCGGCAAATGATACGCAATCACAAATGACATCATGGGTACAAGAATCTTTTCTAACCATGTGCCTGTCTCCATGCGTGGAAATCCACTAATTAGACCTTTGCCTTGAGAACGTGCGGTAACCATTGCGGCTTCTAGCCCTTCTACTTCTAGTCTTACATCTGCATCAATAAATAACCACCAGTTCCCTTGAGCATGTTGCACCAGTTGATGACACGCATATGATTTGCCCATCCAGCCGTCTGGTAAAGGATCACTATGAAAAAGGCGTACCCGATCATCTTGCTGCATCACTTGCTGAATCTCAGCTACTGTACGATCTTCTGAATGATCGTTCATCACCAGCACTTCAATATCAATCGAATCGGTACGACAATTCAATACAGATTCCAAGCACTGACGAATATTAATCTCTTCGTTACGGGCTGGAATCATAATCGATAATATAGGCTTAGAACGCTGATCCTTCCCACTAGTATGGTCTGCTACAGCCTGATCATGCGAGTCTGCCGAAGGTTGATAATAAGTGCTTTGGCTAGATAACGATTTGCCTAATTTGGGCATACGAGATAAATTCCAGATCGTAAATAAAAGCTGAATCGCTAGCCATACTGTAAGTACTTGCATGATCAATAGCATCATTTCACCTTTTTCTTATTTTGCGATATTGATCATATTTCTCATCTACGGTGCGCTTCCTACCAATAAGATGAACTTCATCAGGTAAATATCCTTCTTTGGATAATAGCAATTGCTGGCTATGTTGATCCAACTGTACAGTTAACCTATCTTCTAGCATCTCTGCACAATCGCTGGAACCGATCTGTTTCCAATTTTGGAAAATAGGCTCTCCAATATGTAAAGAAGCTTGCAATCGAGGTTGCTGATACAGTCCATAATGCAACGTGACAGGAATCACAGCTGTTTCCGGTGGAGCTTGTCGTAATAATAATCCGATGCCCGGACGGAACGTTAACGGACGTGTCTCCAGATGGCGAATTTCTCCTTGTGGAAACAGCCATATCCGTTTACTTTGCTCAAGTAATCCTGCGGCATAACGCATACTTTGCCGTACATCGCTAGGACTGCTTTTTTCAATCGAAAAGGCTCCTGCTTTGCGAAAAAAATCATACCGCTTCAATTGCCGTTCTTCCATCATCATATAATGATCGCCTACTGAAGTGCGATTGTATGCATGATACGCCAGCAACCCATCCCACCATGAACTATGGTTCATAATATAAATAACCGGTTGCTGAGCTGGTAAAGCATCTAGCGAACCGGTTATCGTTAAAGAATGAAAATTACGGCGAATAAGATACCATTCATTATACTTTCGAAATACCATTTGAAACGATGCTGATTTACCTGCGGGTATCATAACGATAATTCCCCTCTGCTAAAATAATACCGATCAAGGCAACCATCATCGATCCACCAATATCGGCTTGCCATGCTAACAATCCGAAGAATAATAACATCGCTTGATATAAAAAAGTCGCCTGACGCAAAATCCCTAATGTCAAAATCAAACGCGGCAACACCATAGACAATAATCCACCTACAATAAACCATGCTACAAAATTACTCCACGGCACTCCGTAAAATCCGTCCGTTTCTGCCCAATGCCAGAATCCGCGTGCATGAGCAACTGGGTCAAGCACAAGATCCAAAATGATCACCCATATGCCTACTTTGCATGCACGAATGAGCAGATACATACCTTGATTCGATGTGGATGGACGATCTACCGAAGAACGATGAGAAGAACTGCTTAACAACACGCCTCCTGCGACTACACCAATCCATGCAAATCCTAATGTCCAGGGTACACCATAAATCAAAGCGCCTAGAACAGAGGTATACTCGTATTCTCCAAACGGCCAACCACTATGTACACCAACCCATTCTAAACCCATACCACCTAGCCAGATGATCACGCCAGATACGATAAGGCGTGACCATAGAGGCTTCAGAGAGCCACTGACTGACTGGTCGGACATTTCTTTAAAAAGATCTGCCCTATGGATTAGATAGAGCGCATATAATGCATAAAACACGAGAAAAAGTCCATTTGAAAAATCCAATACTTTCGGTACACCTATTGTTAATAACAAGATAGTTCCGATACTATACCAGATCCAAAATAACCAACCCATATTAAGAAACCACCGATCGCTTAAGCATATCTGTAGTAAACCCGTGTCTCATCGCAATTCCGATCAACATATCACGTTTTTGTTCATCTGTAACATACGCGCGCTTGGTGAATACATCGTATTCATTTTCTACAATAACATCCATAATTCCAGCATAGAAAGTCGCAGCTAATTCAACCGTAAATGCACTGGTCTGAGGATAAGCTGCTAAATCGCCAAGCCCTGTGGCAAACCATTGCTCTGCCAAAAAGCGCAATTCATCCATCAATGCGCGAAAACGATCATCGATCACGCCTGCTTCTAACTCTTCTTCTGTATAGTGATGACGTTGCAACAATTCAAGCGGAATATAACGTCTGCCTCGTCTACCATCTTCTCCGATATCACGCATAATATTTACAATTTGCATTCCTTTACCCAATGCGATACCTGAATGACGAATCTCATCACTATGCTCACCTTTAAGCACAGGCAATAACATTTCGCCTACGGTTCCGGCTACAAGATAACAATAATGCTCTAATTCACGCATCGTTGAATAGCGAGTAAACGCAAGGTCATATGTTTGACCGTCCATTTGACGACGGAATGGGGCTTTGGATAATCCCGGAAACTCACTGAATAACCAACGCAAAGAAGGCCAAATAAAGTGTCCTTCTGCGGTCTCTAGCTTATTAAATAAAGCTTGGAGTTCATGAATACTGTATAACGATTGTTCAGGTTCATCTACACTATCATCAATCATTCTACAAAAAGCGTAAATCACATGAACCGCTTCTTTTTGCGGACTTGGGAGCCAGCTAAAGGCATAATAAAACGATGACGAGCCATGACGAATCATTTCTTCACAATTTTGCAAATCAGCCTTTCGGATTGATTTCAAATTCCCAACTCCTTTAACATTTGATGTGCAGCCATCCTTGCTCCTTGCATAACAATAGGTACGCCGCCGCCCGGATGAACCGAAGCGCCTGCTGCATACAATCCTCGAATATGGGGAAAAGGCTTAGGCTGTGGACGATATACACCGGACTGCCCAATCACTGGAGCAATACCGAAGCTTCCACCTCCATATAATCCGCTACGCAAAGCATCTACAGGTGTACGTACTTTAGTCCATTTGATCGAAGAACGAAGATCTGTAAATCCACGACGTTCTGCCGCATTCAGTACATGTTCGACAAGACGTGGTGTATCTTTCTCCCAATCTATACCTACTTCATCGGTCACTGGAATCAAAAAGTATAATACACTATGCCCTTCAGCCGCTGCATCGGGATCAACTGCTACGGGATTAAATACATAAAAAGCAGGGTCTTCTGGCAACTGACGATTACTGAATGCTTGTCTAAGACTATCATTTAGACTAGGTGGTAAAAAGAATTGATGGGTTAACATATCATCCCATCGACGATTGGTTCCCGCATAGATCAGCACACAACCTGATGAAGGTTGATACGGTTTACGACGTGGCTTGGTGATTCCTTTGTCCATTAAAGCTGAAATGTTAGGGAAGTCTCCATTATACAATACGGCATCGAAATGGTGTTTTTCTCCATCCACCTGAACCCCTAGACAAACACCATGCTGAATTTCTAGCTTTTCAACAGTGCGATTAAGCTGAATCTTGATCCCGCGGTCTGCTAATTCTTGCGCCAAAATCTCGGGCAATCTTCCATATCCACCTTTGATCATCCATATACCAAAAGCATGTTCAGCATAAGGGAGCATTGTATACAATCCCGGTGCTTTTTCTGGAATCCCGCCGATATACAGACTTTGTAACGAATAAGCTTCACGCAACTGATCATTTGTAAAATACAATCCCGCAGCACTACTCAGATTACGATACGCTCGAAGATTAAGCATTAATGCTAGATTATCTGGAGTGAAAAAATGTTTCCACTTGGGAAAATCACGCTCTAGAAATGAAGCTTGTCCTCTAGCAAATAATGGACGCATTTCACGCATAAAGCGGCTAAAGTTAGCACCTTGCCCCGGGAAAACACGTTCTACTTCTTCTGCCTGCACTTCAGGCTTGCGATGTTTGGTGAGTACTTTGCCATCTGGATAATGAACACGATACAGTGGATCACATTCAATCAATGGAATTTTGTTACGTGCCACACCAGCTTCTTCCATAATACCATGAAGCATTTCAGGTAGCAGTACAATTGTCGGTCCTTGATCGATCCGTTCTTCCCCTTCGTACTCAAACGCGATGCGTCCACCAACACGATTGCTTTTCTCAAATATAGTTACTTGTACACCTTGCTTGCTCAGTAGTAAAGCCGTTGTTAAGCCACCTATACCGCTACCTACGATTGCTACATGCCGTTTCATGAATGAGTAACCTCGGTCATCACTTGATCGGCATGAGTCTCATCGGTAATCACGATTCCATCCTGCTTAAAGATCATACTGGTACTGATACGTGCAGATTCAAAAATAGTCGGCAATCCACTACCCGGATGCGTTCCTCCACCTACTAGCCATACACCATCTAATTCTTCAAAACGATTATGCGGACGGAATGTCATCATCTGATCCAAGTGATGCGTTAGATTAAACGTTGCTCCTTGATATACATCTAATTGTTGTTCCCAATCCAGCGGTGTGAAAAAGCTCATTTCTTCAATCCGTTCACGCAAGTCAGCTAATTGAGGAATCATCTCTGCTCGAGATAACATCTGTTCTTTCACTTGTTCACGCTTCGCTTCCCAGTCCGTTTCACCTGTTAAGTTCGGTGTTGGCATCAAAATGTATAGTGCTGTTTTGCCAGCAGGGGCCAGTGTTGGGTCTAAAACGGATGGATTATGAACATAGATCGATGGATCTTCTGATAATGTTTTTTTCTTCATAATCTCATCTACATTGCGATGATAATCTTCAGAGAAATGCACCGAATGATGGGGTAGATCAATAGCTCCATCGACACCTAGATATAACATCGCCGCAGAACAAGAATATTTTTTGGCAGCTAGCTTGTCTGGTGAATATTTGCGCAATACACCGGGTGCAAATAATTGATTCATCGCTGTAGAGAAATCAGCATTAATTACAATATGATCTGCATATACAGTCTCCCCATTGTCCAGTACAACCCCCTTGGCTGTACGTCCTTCGGTAATGACTTGTTTCACGCCTACACCTGTATGTACGTGACCTCCGTGTTCAGAGATTACTTTAGCCATACTTTCGAATATAGCGTTGATTCCGCCTTTAGGATGAAAAAGTCCATAACGGTGTTCCAGATACGACAAAATCGTAAAGGTTCCCGGACAATCCCAAGCAGACATTCCTAAATATTTAGCTTGAAAAGCAAATGACATCTTCAATCGCTCATCTTTGAAATATTTAGACAATCGTCCATATACCGTATCGTTCAGATGAAGCTTAGGTAATGCGCGGAATACATCACTACGCATATAATCGGTCAAATTGGAAAAAGGTCTCCGCAACAAAGGCATGACTTTTTCCAGCTTCACATCTTCTTCTTCCAGATAACGATAATACCCCGCCTCATCACCGGGGAAAAGCGTTGCGATCTGCGCAGCCGTATCTTCTCGATCTCGTGAAGGTTGGAATACTTTATCACCGAAATGTAAGCTGTACATTGGTGTTAATTCTTGCATGTCTACATAATCATATAGTGAACGCTTGGATACACGGAATAATTCTTCGATCAAATGAGGCATCATTAAAAAAGTAGCTCCGCGATCGAAACGATACTCCCCTAGCTTCAATTGTGAAGAACGTCCACCGACAACAGACTGTTTCTCGTACATGTTCACTTCATATCCCTGACTAGCAAGTAACATTCCTGCTGCGAGTCCTCCTGGGCCTGCTCCAATGACGATTGCTTTTCGAGTTGAATGATTGGCTTTCATTACAGTCCCCTTTGTTAAAATGGATTTCATAAATACATTAAGTTGTATAAATTCTTTTACTATAATTAATATATAAACTTCCGAACCCCTGTTTGCAACTCAGTCTGCGTCAAAATTAATGTTTTGTTGTTAATGAATAGGTGGAAGTGTATGAATTACGCTTTCGGAAGGGGACAAAAAGAGATGAATTCTTTTTCAAATAATCAATCACCGATTCATGCTTCGCAGCGTAAATCACCCCGTAGATTTCAACGTTCCCATTGGGTTCGTTATGTCCTCGGCCTACTGATCGTCTGGCTTATCGCCGTTATGATCTATCAGACGAACAAACCTTTACCGCCTGGCGTATCTTATGAAAGCCCACTTTACACAGTGGATCATGTTAATTTTTACTATGATCTCACGTATCCCGCACCAGGTACAGGGGACCGATTTACACAAAAACGACAAATTTATGACAGAATACTTAAAATGATCGATTCGGCTCAACAATATGTGATTATTGATATATTTTTATTTAACGATTATGTACATAAAGGGCAAAAATATCCTAAATTGAGTGAAGGATTAGCAGATAAGTTAATCGAACGCAAAAAACAGGTGCCTAACCTCAAAGTGGTATTTATTACAGATGAGGTGAATACGAATTACAATTCAGGTCCTAATGGATTACTGGAAAAGCTTAAAAAGAATGGCATTGATGTGGTACTGACAGATGTCGACTCACTTCGTGATTCTACACCGGTGTACTCTGCGATCTGGCGTACCTTTTTCCAATGGTTCGGGCAAGAAGGCAAAGGATGGGTACCGAATATGATGGCGACTGATGGACCTGATGTCACATTCCGTTCGTATCTGAAACTGATTAATGTGAAAGCCAATCATCGCAAAGTCGTAGCGACCGAAAATAGTGCACTGGTTTCTACAGGTAATGTGCATGATGCGAGTGCTTATCATTCCAATATCGCTTTTGAAGTGCAAGGACCTATTATCGGTGATATTCTAAAATCAGAACAAGCGGTGATCGATCTCTCGGGTAGTTCGGTGCAATTGCCTACCTATAAAGCGCCTGCGGGAACAGCAAACAAACCGAAAGGCGAAGTTCAACTACGTTATATTACCGAAGGTAAAGTATTTGATCGGTTGCTTGAAGCGATTGCAGACACTAAGCAAGGAGATACTTTATGGATGGGTATGTTCTACTTAGCTGATAAAGATGTTACGAGTGGGCTAATGGAAGCGTCCAAACGTGGAGTTAAAATTCAATTGATTCTTGATCCGAATCAGAATGCTTTTGGACAAGATAAGATCGGTATTCCGAATCGTCCTGTAGCTGCTGAGCTCAAAAATGCTTCTAGTGGCAAAATTGATGTTCGCTGGTACAACACTACCGATGAGCAGTATCACACCAAAATGATGTATATCGACAAAGCATCTGGTAATGATCTGATTATCGGAGGTTCTTCTAACTTTACGCCACGTAACCTGAAAGATTACAATCTGGAAAATGATCTTTGGATCTCTGCTCCAGGGGATAACGATCTGATGACCGGTGTAAATAAATACTTTACGATGTTGTGGAACAATAAAGGCGAAGAATATACGTTACCTTTAAGTGCTTATCAAGAAGATACGACATGGCTAAAAGATATCGCGTATCGTCTACAGCTAATTCTTGGATTTACAACATTCTAATAAATACTTTATTCATTCTTACATTGCTAAATATATCGGTATAACCTCAAAGAACGATCTTTCCTTTTGCGAACAATACAGAAGGAATAGATCGTTCTTTTTTTGCGATACCTAAAGTTAATAATTCCAAAAAGGGTTTACAAGCGAGTGTATTCGTTATATAATAATTCATATTTTGGTAAATTTATGTATTATAGAACACAACAAAAGGGAGATTGATTATGAAGAAAGTAAGTGTATCTTTGCGTTTGGTGCTATCTGTATTGCTATTATCTGTTTTTAGTTTGGGTGTTTTCACACCAAATCAAGCCACTGCGGCTACAACACGTACACCAGTTATTTTTGTTCATGGACTTGGAGGAACAGCAAGCAACTTTACCTACATAGAAAGCTACCTAAGTCGTCAAGGTTGGGCTTCCAACGAACGATACGCCATTGAACTTCCTAGCAAAAGCGGTAACCAATTGCTAAATGCCGCTACAATCAGCCGTAAAGTTGATGAAGTATTAGCACAAACAGGCAGTCAAAAAGTAAATATTGTTGCTCACAGTATGGGTGGAGCCAACAGTCTGTATTATATTTTGAACAACGGTGGTCTTTCTAAAGTCGATAAATTAGTAACGATTGGCGGCGCTAACCGCTTAACGACTAGCAGAGCACCAGAAGGTATCAAAGTGACTTCGATCTACACGATCAATGACCAAATCGTCGCTAACCAATTGTCGATGTTAGATGGAGCCAACAATATCCGTGTCTTCGGTATGGCGCATATCGGACTACTATACAGCCCTTCTGTAAGTGCTCTAATCACAACAGCACTTGAAGAATAATCCTATGTACCAAAAAGCTGACCTTGATAGCTAAGGTCAGCTTTTTTTGTGCTCTATCATTTTATGATCTATAGATAAATAGTGTATCTTTATTCATTTATAAATAGCATTGTGATAGTTGATCATCATATTAGTATAGTAGAAAATCTATATAGTACTTTTTACAACATCGGTGAAATAAGACGGGCGGCTGATTCGACAAGACGTTGCATCACTTTACGGCGAGCAAATCGATCTTGAATAATCAAACTGGCTGAATTCAGATCACGTTCAAAATCCCGTACCATCTGATGCACACTTTCTGTCTCTACCAACAAAGCATTCACTTCGAAATTCAAATGAAAACTACGCATATCCATATTCGCTGTACCGATTGTCGCAATCTCCCCATCTACAATCAACAACTTGGAATGTAAAAATCCTTTTTCATATTCATAGATACGTACTCCTGCTTCAAGTAATGTCACAAAATAAGAATGAGAAGCATAAAAAGGAAGTCGCTTATCCGGCTTACCTGGAAAAAGAATACGTACATCCAACCCCGATAATGCCGCCATCCGGAGTGCGGTCAGAATACTTTCATCCGGTATAAAATACGGAGTCGCTAACCAGACTGATCGCTTGGCTGACGTAATCATCGAAAAAAATACATGCTTAAGCACACGTAGATCATTATCCGGCCCACTTGCTATAATCTGCACGGCTCCACTTTGAGAAGCGATTAATTGTGGAGAAAAATAGACTTGATCCAGACAGGTCTCTCCTGTCACATGGAGCCAATCTTGCAGAAAGATAATCTGTAATGTGCGTACCCCTTCGCCTTTGATCTGCATATGGGTGTCACGCCAGAAACCATAAGTCTGACTGCGACTCAAGTATTCATCACCTACATTCAGCCCACCTATAAATCCGATATTGCCATCGATCACCACAATCTTACGGTGATTCCGATAGTTCACCTGACTGGACAATAACAAGATGCGTGCTTCGCCAAATACACCCACTTGTACACCCGCTTCTCTCATTTCTTGCAGAAACAAACGAGGTAATTGCATACTTCCTACTGCATCGACCATAAAGCGAACTTCAATACCTTGTTGCGCTTTTTCAATTAAAATCTGCTGAATCCGTGTGCCAATATCATCTGCACGATAAATATAATATTCCATATGAATATGATGTTCGGCTGTTTCTAACGCTTCTAACAAAGCGGTAAATGTCTGTCCACCATTGGTTAAGATCGTTGTCTCTGTCGCTTGTGACACAGGAGTTACCGCTAAGTTCTGCGACAGACGAAGTAACAATTGATGATCTTCGCGAAAAGAAGATAAATCCAGTGCAGTCAGCATCCCTGCATTTTCGATCATCTGGTACACTTGCCGATCTCGCTTCGCTTTCTTTTCATACTTATGACGCTTGAATACATTTTGTCCGAACCAGAAGTAAAAAAATACACCGACAACTGGCAATAAAGCTAATAAGAGAATCCATGCCATTGTTACCGCAGGCTGCCGATTATCTATAAAAATAATAAATCCAATCGAAATCACACTCAGTGTTGAAAAAATACTGATAATCGTTCCGGTTGTGGGACCAAGTAGATCGAATCCTACATAATAGAGACCAAATAGTAAAACAATAATAAATACCCCTAGAACACCTTTACGCAATATCATCAACTCCTGTCTTCCTCTTCAGAGTATGTACGTAACTGAACGAGAAGATGTCGCATAACTTTGTTATACATATATCCTTCTTTACAAGGAATGACACTTTATTCACCTTTCTTGACAAACAAGATCAAAAAGACAATAATATTACCTAACGACCGTTAGGAAGGTGCTTATATGACTACAAAGCCTCAGCTATTAACGATAGCTCTTTCTCATTTTGCGCAAAATGGATATGAAGGCACTTCATTAGCAGATATCGCGAATGAAGCAGGTATCAAAAAACCTTCGATCTATGCTCATTTTAAAAGCAAAGAAGATTTGTTTCTGCATGTACTTCGTCAAACTTTAGCTGAATTCAAGCGACGAATTATTCGCTATATGATTCGTCATGTTCATATACCATTAGAACAACGTCTTTATCAGTTAATTGCTTTTTTACAACAGCAATATTCTGATGACCCTATCATCAAATTCGTGATGCGGATGTGTTTTTTTCCACATTCGGCTTCAGAAAAAGAAATTGTACCTCTGGTGTATGGTTTGATTGATGATTTGGAAGCCAGACTTTTACGATTATTCGATGTGCATGTCGATCAGCATGATCTGCTATTAGTAGTCACTACTACAGAAGCGGCCAAAGGATATATGACTGTAGTCGATGGCGTGATGATCGATATGTTATACAGCGAACCTTCTCGCTCTGTACAACGGTTAAATGTGATCTTCCCGATTTACTGGCGAGGCATCACCCCTTCAGGAACTACAATTTGATAGAAACGTTTAACGAACGATAAAGGAGATTAGATGTGTTATGAATCGCAATTGGTTGTACGTATTAATCGGAGGATGTATTGAAGTGGTCTGGGTATCTGGACTCAAACACGCTGCAACTCCAATCGAATGGTTATTCACAGCTATAGGTATTGCTATTAGCTTTTATCTTATTATCAAAGCATCTACTCGCTTACCAGTGGGTACAGTATATGCAGTATTTACAGGAATCGGTACAGCTGGAACCGTCGCTGCGGAGATGATTATTTTCGGCGAACCGTTCCACTGGCTCAAAGTGATCTTGATATTAGTATTGATGATCGGTGTAGCAGGATTAAAATTAGTAACAGACAGTGGCGTCAAAGCAGAAGCTCAATCTGCGGCTAAAGTGAAAGCAGGTGAAGCATAATGTCTTGGTTAGCTCTTGTTGTTGCTGGTGGATTTGAAGTAGTCGGTGTGATTATGATGAATCGTATCGTCCGTCACAAATCGTTACTCAATTATCTTTTGATGATTATTACATTTGCAGGTAGTTTCTCTTGTCTTACTGTGGCGATGAACGGTATTCCGATGGGAACGGCTTATGCGATCTGGACAGGAATCGGTACCGTCGGTGGTACATTAGTCGGTATGTTTATGTACGGTGAAGCCAAAAGTGGACTACGTATTTTGTTTATTGCTATGATTATCGCCTCGGCAATCGGACTTAAATTAATCGCTTAAGAGGTGAACAACTATTGATTACAACGGTTACGTTAAATACAGCGCTTGATATTATTTATTCTGTTCCTACGCTTCATATTGATCATGTACATCGCTTACCGGGAATCACTGTTCCGGGGGGCAAAGGGATTAATGCTGCACGTGTTGTTCATATGCTAGGCGAATCGGTAACAGCTACCGGCTTGATCGCAGGATATAATGGACAGAAAATGCAGTCCCTTTTACAACAAGAAGGTGTAGCTTGTGAATTTACCGAAGTGCAAGGAGAAACAAGACTGGCGATTACTGTACTGGATCAACAGCAACGCACCCAGACTGAATTTATCGAACAAGGATCTTCATATGTAACACCTGAATCGTTGATCCTTTTGGAAAAGCAGGTAGAACAGTTAGCAAGTGTATCTGCATGGGTATTATTTTCCGGTAGTATTCCTGAAGGATGCCCTGCTGATCTGTATGCGACCTTAATCCAGATTGCTAAAACTAAAGGTGCTCAGACCGCTTTAGATGCTAGCGGAGAAGCGTTACGTTATGGATTACAAGCTTCACCTGATCTAGTGAAACCTAATGAAGATGAAGCTTGTGCATGGGCAGGCATAGCTCCCAGTGATCACTATTCAGAGGAGACATTAGATGGTGTACTGACAGCAATGTTAGATCATGGTGTAAAAACAGCTACGATCTCTTTGGGTAAACGTGGAGCCATAGCGGCTCAAGGCTCCCTGCGGTACAGAGTACATGTGCCAGAGCTTGATATTATCAGTGCGCTTGGAAGCGGAGATGCGATGGCAGCAGGTATGGTAACCGCAGCTTATCGTGGTGGTGATCTTGCAGAAATGCTTCGTTATGGAGCGGCTTGCGGTAGTGCTTGTGCTCTGCAACCGATCGCTGGCAAAGTAGACCTTCAAGATGTACAACAACTATATCAGCATATAAAAGTAACCCCTGAGTAAAGAAGTACTCAGGGGTTTTTGGTATGCGAACCGAATCGAACATCCATATAGATTTGACCTGTATCTCCATCGCTCACTACAAAATTGATTTCTTGTGGCACTAATTCTTTTAAAGCATATTGGCGTGCCCAATCTAACGATGGAAATTCCGCTCTTCTGTCTACAGCCTTTACGACAATACATTGTTTGAGGCAATAATATTTATTCAAGGCGGTAAACCTCCCTTATCACTCATTAGACTGTATTTTCTAATTTGACACAGTGAATTGGAAATAAATTACTTATATTTTCAAAATCAAAGCAAAAATTCCCTATTTCAGATCATGTGATCTATAAAATAGGGAATTTGAGTTAGGGTAAGCGATTCACGATCTGTTGTAATTCTTGTACATCATGTTGAAGATACGTCGGTAACATCTGTGCCCATTCACGATACAAAGGACTGCAAGTAGTTTTGCCAAGTTCAGCGCAGAATGAAGGTACCCATGGAATCAAATAATGTTCTAAAAATTCGATCTGCATTTGAGCGATCATTTTGCGGCTAGAGGAATGCATATCAGTCTCTGCCGAACGTTCTGCCAATAACGCCATAAATTCCAATTCAATTCCGATATGATCATCTGTTTCATGATCCATTTTTTTGAAAGCAATTCCTGCCCGTGCATAGACAGCATTCACAACAGCTTCATACGCCGTACGTCCTTGCTCATTCGTTAAATAGTAGGAAGCTTGTGGTGGATAGCTAACATGTTGATCTTGCTCGAACAATTGACTGTATTCTGCACATTCCTGACGAGCATATTGCATAATATCATTCAACATCGTATTTTCTAACGTATGAAGCAGTGCATAGTCATTGGTAAATAGACGATTGATTTTGGACGCTTCTTTTTTCCATTCGATCAACTTGGACAATGTAGGTTTGCGTTCTAACATTTCGCTGAGTAAACGGTAAGTCATTACACGACTGTATAACCATTCTTGGCGAGCTTGGTGGGTTTCCGGTTCTGTATACATAGTCATCTTAAATCACTCCTTGTGATAATATTCACATATTTAAATGATTGAATTCCGACATTGAAGGTTTGAAGCAATATATAGGTTAAATCATTAGTCAACAGCGGTAGTAAGTACTGAAGAAGAGACTTGTTTTTATACTTTTATTGTACTCTATTTTGTAGCGATTAGGGGCGAATTAAGCATACGTTCATAAAATAGTCATGTTTGTCACGCTTTCAAAAGGACTTATGCCACAGACTGGCTATACCAAAGAAGGATATTGCTCCAAAAGATGCAAAACATGCTCATAGGACTGGGGATCATTCATATTATATAAGCTATACTCCGATATACTTTGAAAAGAAGATAGTTCCTTTACATTTGGATCGTACAATGACTCGATTTCTACATACTTTACCTGTTGCTGATCTAACCAATCTCTTACACGCAATTGGTTGTGTGCTAAGGCGGTCTGAAGCGATGGCAGTACACTATAATGATAGACCGCATATAGTGGATGAATACGTCCATGTTGCATAGGAATCACAGCTTGTATCCCTTCTATCCTAGTCTGCTCTATTAGATATTGCATCAGCACTGTACTGGCAAAAGGTAGATCACAGGCACTGACTACATACCATTCACTAGAAATCTGTGATAAGGCTGTATGCAGACCTGATAAAGGCCCTTGTCCGGGAAAAATATCGGGCACTTCGGAGAGCTTTAGAAATGAATAATCAGCATTGTAATTGCCTGCAATCCATAGCGAAGATACAGTTGGTTTTAATGCTTTGGCTACACGTTCGATAATGGTATGATCATCTATAGGCAATAATGCTTTATTTTGACCCATACGGCTTGATTGACCGCCTGCTAAAATAATACCTGTATATTTTAAAGAGGATGGCATAATAGATTATCCTTTCTACTCCAGAAATAAACAAAATTGGTTTGTATCCCTTTTCAACACATGCTACAGTGAATGAAATGTCTGATGAAAGGATTGGCTGGCTTTGCATCCGAATATAAACAACACTACTTTTAGACCACTACGATGGTTTACGTTTTTCATATATGGCACACTGGTTATTTTTACAAGCTTTTTTCAATTATACCTGCAAGATATCGGAATGAGCCAGAGTGAGATCGGTGCTTTGATGGCCATTGGTCCGTTGATTTCATTAATTGCTAATCCATTTTGGGGATTTTATAGTGATCGTCTACAAAATGTACGATTTGTTCTGCTGATTATGATGCTAGGCACGTTGCTCATGGTTCAGCTTGTTTTTCATGTGCAGAATTATACGATTATTTATATTGTTATGGCGGTCTTTTTCTTTTTCCAGACCCCTATGTTATCGCAAAGCAATACGTTGATTTTGAGTTATATTGATGGCACACCCAAAAAGTTCGGCGGGTTTCGTTTGTATGGTTCACTGGGTTGGGCATTAACAGCTGTTGTGGCAGGTCCTGTCATCGATCGATTAGGGGTTTCTCAAATCGGTACGGTGTTTACGGTGTTGCTTCTTATTGCAATCGGTATCATTTTGTTATTGCCTCCACAGACCAAGCTACCGGGTGGATCACCGACAATGAATCGGTATGCGATGAAGAAGTTGCTGGGCAATCTGTATTTTGTAGGTTTTATTGTATTTGGTATTTTGGTAGCGATTCCGAATGCGATGAACAGTACCTTTGTCTCGCTCTATATCGTTGAACTTGGGGGAACCAAGTCGATGGTCGGTTGGGCTGTATTTGCTTCTTCTATTTTTGAAGCGGCTTTATTTTTGCTATTTGATCGTTATCTTAAGCGTAATATTTCATTTATGATCGGTTGGTTAGCGATTGTCAGTCTGTTGTTTACATTACGCTGGTTTTTGATGGCAGAAGCGACTAGCCCGTGGGAAATTATTGCGATTCAATTGCTACATGCAGTAACATTCGGTGGCTATTTCTATGTCGGTACACAGCTCACCATGATGTTTGTTCCCAAAGCATTCCGCAGTTCCGGTCAAGCAATTTATACGATGACATGGAGCGGTGTATCCGGTGTGATTGCTGGCTTTCTCGGTGGATGGTTATTCCAGAACTTCGGTTCGGAGCAGATGTATCTAGCCGGTGTTGCTCTTTCGTTTGTGGGAGCGATCGGTTTTGCATCGATGTGGCTGAATGTGAAGCGAACGCAGTACCGAATGGAAGAAGAGGACGAACAGTATTAATGTATCTCATCCTATCTACTCATCTGTAATTTCATCATAGATAACATCAAAAACCGCCCATTTCACTTGTTGAGAAAGGGCGGTTTTTGTGATGTGATTTGTTCCTATTTTAACTGTGAAAGAATTCTATGATCTTATGCTTTTGGCAATTTGAACGAACTCTTCATCGATACAACAAGGTTAAAGACCGGATCGCCTGGCATCGTGTATTTCGGATCAGCACTGAAATAACCATGACGGAAAAATTGGTAACGATCATATCCTTTGGAATCTTTCAAACCAGGTTCTACAAACCCGTGAACCACTTCAAGTGATTTTGGATTTAAGTAATCCAAAAACGTTTTTTCAGCAGTCTCTTCATTTTCATCAGTTAATTCTTCGTCTGCTTCTTCCGCTGTAATCAACGGCTCATATAGACGGAATTCAGCAGGAACGGCTTGGCTCGCTTCGACCCAATGAATAGTACCTTTGACTTTACGTCCGGTAAATCCACTACCGCTTTTCGTTTCCACATCATACGTACAATGAATCTCTGTCACATTGCCTTCTTCATCTTTGATCACATCGTTACATTTGATAAAGTAAGCATGCTTCAAGCGAACTTCATTGCCCGGGAATAAGCGGAAATATTTATTCGGCGGATTCTCCATAAAGTCATCTTGCTCGATATAAATTTCACGTGAAAATGGAATTTGGCGAATACCCATTTCTTCATTTTCAGTGTTATTTTCAGCATCTAGCATTTCAATCTGTCCTTCAGGGTAGTTGGTAATGACCACTTTAAGTGGACGCAAAATACCCATCGTACGAGGAACACGCAATTTCAAGTCTTCACGTACAAAGTGATCTAGTGTTTGTAGATCGACAACGCCCTGACTTTTGGAAATACCGGTCTCATAGACAAATGCACGAATACCTTCTGGCGTATATCCACGACGACGTAATCCTGAGATCGTCGGCATACGTGGATCATCCCAACCATCGACAATCTTCTCGTCCACCAGTTGCTTCAGCTTACGTTTACTGGTTAGCGTCTGCGCTAGATTCAAGCGACCAAATTCATATTGATGAGGTTCCGCTTCAACTTCACACTCACGAATCACCCAATCATAAAATGGACGTTGATCTTCAAATTCAATCGAACAAAGAGAATGAGTCACATGTTCAATCGCATCTTCTAATGGATGGGCAAAAGTATACATTGGATAAATGCACCATTTGTCACCTGTATTGTGATGCTCTAGATGAGCAATACGGTAGATGACGGGATCACGCAAGTTGATATTTGGTGAAGACATATCAATCTTCGCACGTAGTACACGTTCACCATTACCGAATTCGCCTGCACGCATACGGCGGAATAAATCTAGGTTTTCTTCAATCGTACGTTCACGATAAGGGCTGTTCTTACCCGGCTCGGTTAGTGTTCCGCGCATTTCACGAATTTGATCAGCCGATTGATCATCGACATAAGCAAGTCCTTTTTGTATTAACAATTCTGCTTTTTCATACATCGTATCAAAATAATCCGAAGCAAAATATTTACCTGTCCATTCATAGCCTAGCCATTTCACATCTTCTTCAATCGATTTTACGTATTCTACATCTTCTTTTGCAGGATTCGTATCATCAAAGCGTAAGTTCGTACTACCACCGAATTCTTTCGCAAGTTCAAAGTTAATCCAGATTGCTTTGGCATGACCAATATGGAGATAACCGTTCGGCTCCGGTGGAAAACGGGTAACGACCTTTTTGACTTTACCGGACTGTAGGTCTTCCGCAATTACAGTTTTTATAAAATTAGGCGGGGTATTTGTATGCTCCACGTCAATCAACCTTTCATCGTTCAGTTTGTTTTACAGGAATAATCCAATACTTCCATTATAACTGTTCTGGCAAGTTAGACAAGGATATGCACATGAAGACAGAGACCATTGTCCTGTTCTAGTGACTGCATTTTTGATGCTAAATGGCTTTGACGCTAGAGGATGAATACGGTAGCATGTAGTATAAACGTGTACAAAGGAGCAATGACGCATGAAAGCATTGAGTCTACCAAAAGAACAGCGTGAGCAGATGATCGCTCAAATCCAGCATTTTTTTGAAATAGAACGTGGTGAAAGTATAGGCGATTTGGCTGCTGATTCTGTGCTCGATTTCTTTTTACAATCGGCAGGGCCTCTGATCTATAATCAAGCCTTAGCAGATTGTCGTACAACCTTAAATGAACGCATGGCTGGGCTTGAAGAAGATATCTATGCTTTGGAACAGCATCCACCTCTTCGTCCACGTCGTTAAATCATCCATCCTGCTAATCTGCTAATCTGCATATCTCATCCGATCCATTTTATTTTATATTCGATTAAGAAAGAGGGTACCTATTGATGTTTACATATAAATTGGATGAAGAAATCGAATTAAGACCGCTTGAACCCAGTCATGCTCGCCCAATTTATCAACTGATCGATCAATCCCGATCTTCTTTACGCCAATGGCTAGCTTGGGTCGATGCAACCAATTCTGTGGCTGCTAGCGAAGAATATGTACGGTCTTCGATGACCCAAGCGATGGAAAATGGTGCATTCAATGCTGGCATCTGGTATAAAGGTCAATTGGCTGGCATTATCGGTTTTCATGAGATCAATTGGAATCACCGTTCTGTAGGTATCGGCTACTGGCTTGGTTCGAATTATGAAGGCAAAGGATTAGTCACTTCTGCACTTCGTGTATTAATCGACTATGCATTGATTGAGCTGAATCTGCACCGAATCGAGATTCGCTGTGCGACAGGTAATCATCGCAGTCGCGCGGTTCCTCAGCGTCTAGGATTTATTTTGGAAGGCATTATTCGTGAAGCTGAATTGTTGCCGATCGGTTATGTAGATCATGCAGTATATGGCATGTTACAACAAGAATGGAAACTGAAGCGATAAGCTTCTTGATTATAAAAAAAGCTACTCAACCATCATTGTTTGCTGGTGAAGTAGCTTTTTTATGTGTTTAGCTTGATGGTTTATTTTTTCGGTTGTATCAATGGATTTTCTGGTCGTATCTTTATCGTATCTGAGCTACCACCGATCACATTCACCCGTGTCATCTCACCCCACTGGGCTTTTTTACCACGAATTGCCTGTGCCAGTCCAATCACTCTCCAGACGGTTAACATCGGACGATACCAGAATGATTCCGATAACGCATGTAGAACCAGACGGAATACGTCAGACATTCGATTGTAATGATGGAATCGCCACTCTTCGAATAACACAGCTCCAGTTGATAATAATGAGCCATACAGAATCATCATGAGTGTAAGTGAAGCGCTGATCTCCCAGCCTGCGCCTGCTTTGAGCACAAGACCCAGTACAATCATAATTAAGCCGATTAATTCCACAACCGGCCCTAATAACTCTACAAACATAAATAGAGGCATAGCAGCGAATCCTATCCGTCCATAACGGGGATTGAACAGCATATCTTTGTTACGCCAAAGACTTTCAAATAATCCACGTTGCCAGCGAATCCGTTGACGACGTAAAATTTTGCGACTTTCCGGTGCTTCTGTCCAACATACGGGTTCAGGAATATAGATGATTCGACCTTTGCTTTTTTTCTTCCGTAGCAGACGGTGTAGACGCACAATGAGCTCCATATCTTCGCCAATCGTTTCTGTCTCATATCCGCCTACTTCAATCACCCAGCTTTTTTTGAATACGCCAAATGCACCAGATACAAGAATCAACATATTGAAGCTACTTAGACCAATGCGCCCCATTAAGAAACCACGTAAGTACTCAATCACTTGCATGATCACATATGGATTACGAGATAACATTACATTATCGCTACTAAGATAACCTGTATCAACAATACTACCGTTGGCAATACCTACACTACCACCTGTCGCTACAATTTCTTCATCAGGCTTGGCTTCCATAATTGGCTTCATCACTTTGATAAAAGCATCTGTATCCAGTACGGTATCGCCATCTAGGGACGCAAAATAAGGATAACGTGATACATTAATCCCTGCATTTAGCGCATCAGCTTTCCCGCCGTTTTCTTTATCGACCAGCACTAGATTGGGATGCTGTAGCGAACGATAAATATGACGGATCGGTGCTGTAGATTTGCCTAATGCAGAAAAAGGAACCCGATTGGAGATCGGCGACATATCGAATTCATCGATCATCCGTTGCGCTGTATCGTCTTTGGAACCATCGTTAATGACGATGACTTCAAATTGCTTATAATTAATACTAAGCAGTGAACGGGCACTGGATACGATATTGCCACCTTCATTGTAAGCAGGAACAAGAATGGATAAAGGAGCTAATTCATTTTCGAGCGCTTTACTATATTGAAGTCCACTCACATCTTTATCTTTGCGCAAATCTTTAGCCGCAGCAAAATACATTAATAAATAAGCTCCGGTTGAAAAAGCGACGTAAAGTATTGTGATCACAGCCACAATATGGTACACAACCATTCCTAACTCAGCCCACATTCCGCTCATAATTTCTCCTTTCCAATATCTCTTGTGCCATTTCTCTGGCAAATCGATCAGGATGATCTGTTGCAATTTGTTCTAGGATGGCTGCGCCTTGACGATACCGTAGCAATGCTTGTGCCGATTGTAGACGCACTTCATAAGCATCATCGCTCACCATTTGTTCCAAATAAGGTAAAAAGCGTTCATCACGCGTACTGTTGATCACTTTGACTCTCATCAATCGTTCTTGCCATGATACCGATTGGTGTTCCGCTAATTCTTGCTCCATCCGATCGGCGGCTTCAGGGCTCATATATCCAAAATTCGCTAATGCTTTCATTGCGCGAATCCGCATTTCTTTATCATTGACATAGATCAGTTGCTCTAACAATTGCAGTACGTCTTGCGTGCGGATATTGTTGATCCGCAGACTATCTATAATGGTATAACGCAACTTAGGGCTGTATTTATCAAATTGTAAAAGCAATCGATCCAGCAATTCTCCTCGAATTAACAACACTAGCTGCAATAATTGAATTTCGGAATATTGTATAGCTGCTGGTTCCAATTCATCCATAATCTCAGACGCTTGAAAAGTAGCTAGAATACGTAAAATCAAAAACTGTTCGTCTCCTGTACAATTTTTGCGCTTCAAAGCTACTAATAGATCTGGTTTGAGTCGGGTCATTTGAAATTGTTCGATATACAGTAAGGCATTGATCCGATCACTCCAGCGTGAACTACGTAACTCAGCAGCATACATATCAGCAAAATAATATTCGCTTAATTCCATAATGCGTTCTTGCTCACTTTTGGCACGACTCAGAGATAAGCGATGAATCAACATTTCTTCGATCGCTTTTTGTTCTATTTTGCTTTTAGCCAGCATTTTGCGAGAGCGTTCTCCGGTTGAAATGTATTGGTTCAACGGTGAGTCTGCTTTGGCAAGTTGTTCGGTTACTTTAGCGATCGCTTGTAGACGACGATTCCGTTGATATTTGCGAAACATCAGATACAATAACAACACCACAATTAATGTAATCACTCCGACCGTTGCCCACCAGATAATGATTAATATCTCTTCTATACTCATAAAGCTGTCCCTACTTTGCTAAGTAAACGTCGTACTCGTGCTTCCAATTCCATCATACTAAATGGCTTGGTCATATAATCATCGGCTCCTGCACGAATCGCTTCTGTGATGCCTTGTTCATCATCGACTCCGGTTAACATCAACACGGTATAATTAGAGTTCGCTTCATTACGCAAGCGTGATAGTACTTCCATTCCGTTAATACGTGGCATCATCCGATCTAAAATCAACAGGTATTGAGCAGATTCATCATGCCACGGATCACTTAGAAATTCTTTGCCATCGGTATAGACACGAATATCCAGTAAATATTCTTGTTCTAGATCCAACATTTGCCGTTCCAAAATATTACGGATTAACGGATCATCATCAATAATCGCTAATCGCAACGGTTCATCAGCAGATGGAGTAGGCGAAGACTGTTTTCTTACGACTTTCTCATCTTCTGAGATTCCAGATACAATCGGATTAGCTTCCACTTCAGACGACTCCATGTTCAACAATTGCTGATTCACTTGATCGAACACTTGAGAGCGATCGGTATTGAAAGACACTGGAACCACTCCAAAGCGAATTCGCATCATATCCGATGGAATCAAAGCATTCAATTCTTTTGACTGTAAAATACCTTCTATCAAAGAAGTACTTTGTTCGGCTGTCATTCCCGGTTGAAGCAGATAAAATCGCCCAGCACGCTCATGTGCCCAAATGTCTTCTAATCGCAATGCAGCTTTGAACACATCAGATACTTGATGCAACAACTGATCGCCTTTCGCAAAGTTGTACATTTCGTTATAGTGACGTAATCCTTGTAGATCAATACCGACGAAAGAGATATCGATCGCTCTCATTCTCGATTGTGCTTGATATCGCTCTAATTCACGTTCTAGAAAAGGCATACTATATGCACCTGTGACACTATCTAATAACAACAACTCGGTCAGCTTGCGGCGTTTGCTTGTTAATTTGCGAATATGCAGTAAAAACTCATCAAGGTCGAATGGTTTGGCCATAAAATCTTCGGCTCCCATCGAATAGCTCTGCATACGTGTTTCTTTGTTACTGGAAGCGCTGACGATCATCACAGGAATAAAATGACGCTCACATAAATCCTGAATCTGCGCTAATAATTCAAATCCATTCATGCCCGGTAAAATCAAATCCAATACCACACAATCAGGACGCATATCATAAAACCAGCTCAATCCTTTTTCCGGTTGTGTTGTCGCTAAGACCATGAAATTTTGACGGGTCAATTCATCTTTTAATAATGTTAACAGCCCGATATCATCATCAATAACTAATACTTTGCCTACTCTAGGCGCATTCATACTGGGAGGAATTGCAGGTGTGGATGTATGGGTCTGCTGTGATTCTGTGACTACGGGATGAAGATCAGATTGTTCAATTAATTCCTGTAATGTTCCCAAAATAGGCTCTAACTGATCATGATCAAATATACGTTGACCGTTTTCTTTAAATGTCATTAATAAACGCAAAGATTCCGAATACCATTCAGGCAAATCAATCGTTCCTGCGGTTCCTTTAATCGAATGAGCCATCCGATATAATTCTTGTTCTGAAATCTGTGCATCTGGCGCTAGCATGTTCTGTAGTTTCTCCTGTAATTGAAGTTTAAAAAGGATCTGGTACTTTAACATGCGATTCACAAATAACCCCCCTTTTCTGTATACCCTCTTACTTGAAACTATCGGATACATTCACTGTAAATTGAACAAGAGAGTATTATAGATAGAAAATATTGTTATTTATTATGTAAAGAATGAAGCCTATGATTGAAACGTTAAAAATAGGTTTTAGCTTACCTTTACATTCTTTTAAGTTTCTTTTAAGGCAACCTGTTTATGATTGTTACAGAGCCATACATGGTAAAGGCTCAAGTTCTAATGGTAAACAATAGTATGAAATGAGGTATCCATGATGAAAAGAACGAAAAAAAACCACCGTTCACGTAAAGCGATGATCAGTACGTTGCTTCTAGGACTTGCGATCAGCAGTATGTTGCTAGGGGAAGAAGCAAATGCTCAAACGCCATCGAGTGCGTCTGGTTCTTCGTTGACGAGTGAGCAACAGGACCCGTTCCTAAGTACACTTGGCGCTTCGTCGGATGAGGATGTCTATGAAGATTTATATGAAGGTAGATCACTTGCCCAAACGGCACGTCGACATAACAAAAACCCGCAAGCCGTGATCGACTTACAGGTAGCGCAGATGACAGAGATGTTAAATGAACGATTCCAGCAAGGATTATTGTCACCGGATACATACCGGGCACAAAAAGAAGAATTGACCGATCTCATTACAAAGAGTGTATATGGTCAGACCTCCTACAGCCAGTAAGTCATCAAGATATCGTCCACATATTGCCCGTTAATATAGAACTCTTCAGGAAGCCTTCCGTTTTCTACAAAGCCTAGCTTATTGTAGAACTGAAAGGCTTCTTTATTTGTAGATAGAACACGTAACGTTAATTTACGAATTTGTTGAGAACGTGCAAAGTCCCCCATCGATTCGATTAGCTTACGTCCTACACCTTTACCTTGATAGTTAGGATGAATTGCAATATGAATATCGTATACATGTTGATTAGTCGGTACATAGGTAGGATATTGAAAACCAACATATCCGCAGATGGTCTCACCGAGCATAGCTACCAGTTGAGTGCCTGGAGGATGATCTTGCAAGTATTGCTGACGTGATCCGTATTTCAATACACATGGAGTGTTATTATCATTCCATACCAAATGATCAATTTCTATTAAATATTGAGCATCATTCATAATCGATAATCGAGTGACTAGCTGATCAACAGGCTGAACCGCCATGTATACGCACCTTCTCTTATATAATTGGTCTTTGTATTCTGAGTATAGTATATCATCCATTTTATACTCAAGTATTAGACTTAAAGACCCGTTAGTGATACTGCTTTTCTTTGTGCATAATGATGAATCATAAAAAACGCTAAAGAAAGTATTCCTGCAATCACAGCTACCCATGCTACAGGATGAAGTCCACCAGCATCATAAAAGACACCCATAATATAAGGCCCGATAACACGCCCTACTGCACCGATTCCACCAGCAACACCTAGATAAAATGGAGCGTACAATCCTGTTTTTTCCGAAACATAAGAAGGGATTGCAGGAGATAGTAACATTTCGCCAAATGTAATCAGAATCATCGCTACAATCATCGCAGGATAATTATGAAATCCAAGAATAACGATATACCCGAACAAATAGAAGAGAGCACTTGCTGTCATTTGAGCTTCTGCAGTACGTGCAGCAACGCGGCGGATAAAATTAACGAATGGCTGTCCTGCAAAGATCAATACACCGTTTAACGTCCACAGTAGACTATAATAACTGATCAACATGCCTGAACTTACGATAAATGGAGATACACCTGTATTCCAGATCGAATTGCCTAACCATAGAAATAAAGAACCGATCCCCATATATAAGTAGACTCTCACTTGTGCCAACAACCATACTGGACGTTTTTCTGTATTTACTTGCGGTCGTCCCGGGTTATGTACATCTTCTTGCTCAGTAGGAGGACGTTCGCCTTCACCGATTTTGGTCAAATAGACAAAAAAGAAACCGGCAAATAAAGCACAGCTCACACCGTTAAGCACAAAGGTTAAATGGTATGAAATATCTGCCAACACCCCGCAAAGAGCTGTTCCCAAAGCGACTCCGATATTGTTAGCGACATAGACAATATTAAATAATTGTCCACGGCGATCAGCAAAGCGGAAGCCGATAAATGCCTGAATAGAAGGTAAAGACATCGCATTAAATAGTCCTACAAATACCATAGTGAGCATATACAGATGCCAATTTTGACTTACAAAAGGCAAAGCGAATAAACAAAGTGCATTTAATGCCAGTGAACCTACAATTAACTTTTTGACACCTAAACGATGGTATAATGTACCTCCAAGCAATTGACCACCGATACCACCCAGTGATTGCAAAAGAACGACAAAACCTGCATCGGTCATCGTGCGACCGAGTTCTTGATATACATATAGTGTGGTCAGTGGCCACATTAATGAACCACCCGCTGCACTGATTAGACTAGCGAGTAAAAAAACTTGTATTTCGCGTGGATACGATCGAAGCCAATTCATAAGATGTAAGTTCCTTTCTTGGTGATCACGAGCAGAATAAGCACAATATTTCTAGTATGATATAGAGAGTCGAAATCGGGCAAGTGTACCATGTAACGCTGTGCATCGATAATTCCTATCGTATTACTGATATTTAATAAGGAGATAAATTCTTATATGACTTCTTTATTCCAAACCCATATTGAACCTTTATATGTAGAATATCGATCATTACTCATAGCTGTTGCTTATCGAATCACCGGTATGCGTACTGAAGCAGAAGATATTGTACAAGATCTTTTTATCCATCTTAGCACGACAGACTGGAATCAGCAGCAGGTGATCAATATTCGTGCTTATCTAATTCAATCTACCGTCAATCGTAGTCTAAATGTACTGGAATCCGCACGGATTAAGCGTATCGATTATCCTGGAGTCTGGTTGCCTGAACCTAATATTGAGCATACCTATTCATCGACCAACATGAACTATGAAGCATTATTAACAGAAAGTGCCGATACCTCAATGATGTTAAAAGATGATATTAGTTATGCTGTGATGGTCATGCTTGATCAATTGACACCGATAGAACGAGCTATTTTTGTGTTACGACAATCTTTTGATTTTCCTTATCGAGATATTGCGGTCTGGCTGGATCGATCCGAAAGTGCTTGTCGCAAAATACTCAGTCGTGCGCTACCCAAATTACAAGAAGCACAGTCTTCTCACTCTATCTCTTCCGAGCATAAATTAGCTTTTACACATGCTTTTTTGCAAGCTACGCAAACAGGTAATTTCTCGAATCTATTAGAATTATTAAAATCCGATATCCGTCTATACACAGATGGCGGGGGTAAAGTTAAATCGGCATTGCGTCCTATTTGGGATCGGAGGCGTGTGGTCTCATTTTTCAATGGCATTGCTAATAAAGGCTCCCTTACCGGCGAATGGTCGATTGTATGGATCAACGGAGAAATGGGTCTACAACTCCAACGCGAACATGTCACTGTAGCTATTTATTCTTTCAGATATGATATACACGGACAAGTCGATCAGATCTTTATGATCTCCAATCCCGATAAAATTCGTTAAGCTTGTCACAAATCGTATTCCTCATTGGTCTAGTCTATATAAGCTTCATATGAAGCTTACGATTATTCAATATCTTAGGAGGAATACACATGCAAACACGTATGGATTATTACAAAGTACACCCGAAAGTCTATTCACTAATGGGGCAAATGGAGAAATTTATCAAAGAACAGGATCTTGACCCTATCCTTTATGAATTGATCAAAATTCGTGCTTCTCAGATCAATGGCTGTGCGTTCTGTCTCGATATGCATACACGCGATTTACGCAAAATGGGGGAATCGGAAGAACGAATCGCTCTAATCAGCGTATGGCGAGAATGTACGTATTATACAGATGCTGAAAAAGCAGTTCTTCATCTGACCGAAGTGGTCACTGAAATCACAACTCAAGGAGTCCCTCAAACGGTATACAATGAAGTGTTAAAACACTTTAGTGAGAAACAATATATGGATATTGTTGTAGCGATTAACACGATCAATAATTGGAATCGGATAGCCATTTCAACAGGAATGTTCCCGGGCTGTAAAGATTAAAAAAATTTTGTAAATCATCTGTTTCAATACATGTGTCCGTGTTTAACAATAAGTAACGGCAATTGGCGAGAATGATGTCCCCTTCGTTCTCACTTCTGCTATATCATGGACCACTCCCGGAATCCGCCATATTACGGTTTCGTTCCCCCGAACCGCACTATGGCGGATTTCATTTGTTTATTCGGCTTTATATATTCTATTACATTATCAAAGTGCCCTATGATAGGGGCACTTTTTTTATTTGGTTCCACTCAAATCAGTTGTTCCTTAAAATTATATAAGCCACTTAGTTTAGTTTCTGAGAAATGTGTTTATACATTATTCGAGAGTATGCAAGTGAAAAAAGGTAAGTCATTTATTTCTATACAGTGGGGCTGGTGATCGGGCAAGGACAGATCAGTGACATCAATTACGAAAACAGTAACAATACCGCATTATTCATCCTTCTATTACTTCATTGCAGCCTCATTTTTAAAATTAAAAAATAAATAAAGTGATCCAAAAACAAATATCTTTCGTTCATCTGTGTATGGACAGCAACAATGCTTCACCAAAAAATGTAAACACAAAGGGAGCTTACTTATGAAAATTCAAAAACTAATCGTACCTGCATTAAGCCTTTCTTTACTTCTTCCAGCAGCAGGAGCATTCGCGGCAACACCAGCAACAGCGACTCCTACAGTAAGCACCAAAGCGGCTGACCTTCGTTCAGGATTAGATTACTTACTTTCCGAGCATTTCGCATTAGCTGTTGTAGCTATGACTAAAGCATACGAAGGTGCACCTGATGCTAAACAAGCTTATGATGCACTTGATCAAAATGCACTAGATATGCAACCTGCTATCGAAGCGATCTACGGTAAAGCAGGCGCGGCTGAATTTGAAAGAATCTTCCGTGCTCACAACAAATACACAGACAACTTGGTTAAAGCAACTAAGATGGATAATAAAGCAGCAATCAAAAAAGCAGAAGCTCAAGTACAAAGCTTCGTAGATGAATTCTCTAAATTCCTTGCAACAGCTACAGAAGGTAAATTGCCACAAAAAGCAGCAGCTCAAGCTCTTCGTCTACATGAAGATCAAGTACAAGACGTATTTGAAAAATATGTAGCTGGCGATTACACAGGTGCTTATGCTGAATATCGTGAAGGTTTCGCTACTATGTTCACTGTAAGTAAAGCGCTATCAGGAGCAATCGTTGCTCAAAACCCTGCTAAATTCAACAATGGTTCTGTAGATACTCCAGCAGCTGACCTTCGCTCTGCACTAAACCAATTAGCAGCAGAACACTTTGCATTATCTGTATTGCAAATGCAAAAACAATATGATGGCGATAGCAAAGATTCTGCAGCATTGATCAAAGCAGAAGCTGGAAACACAGCAGCATTCAAAAAAGCAATCACTTCCATCTATGGCGCTGAAGGTGGTAACCAGTTCGAAAAAATCTGGGTTACCAACCATATCAAAGCACAAAGCGATTATGTAACAGCATTGAAAAAAGGAGACAAAACGTCTCTACAAGCTGTAAAAGATCGTATCACTGATTTCACAACTGAATTCTCTACATTCTTAGGTGCTGCAACAGCAAACAACTTGCCAGCTGCTGCTGCTAAAAAAGCATTAGTTGCTCATGAAGATCAAGTACAAATGGTTATCGACAACTATGCTGCTAAAAAATACGAAGCTGCATACAAAGCAGATCGTGAAGGATTCAAAACAATGTTCGGTATCGGCGAAGCTTTGGGTGGCGCAATTGTAAAACAATACCCTGCTAAGTTCAAAATGGCTGCTGCGGCTCCAATGCCAGCAAAACCTGCTGATGCTTCTATGATGAAAGTATGGATGAAATTAAACAGCAAACAACTTAAAGTTGGCGACAAAATGACAATGATGGACACTATGCCTATGGTGAAAAATGGAACAACTTATATTCCATTGCGTTACCTTGCAGAAGGTATTGGCGCTAAAGTAGCTTGGAACAAAGCTGCGGGTCAAGTAACTGTTATGGCTGGTAAAGATACAATGAAATTCTGGGTTGGTAAAAACACTGTTGATGTGAACGGTAAAACTCAAAAAATCGAAGCTGTATCTATGGTAGATAGCAACGGTAGAACAATGGTTCCTTTACGCTCTATCACTGAATTATTGGGTTGGGATGTTAAATGGAATAAATCTACTGGTGAAATCACACTAACTAAATCAATGTAATCTAGTTTTTCTACACGCTAGATCTTATCTTTAATCAATGTTATAACGTAAAAGGCACTTTGGGGGTTATCCTCCAAAGTGCCTTTTATGTATAATGATCGCTTATGTTTACTCATGCGATGTAGATATGTCATCATTAATGTTTTTTGATTTTTTGTAATGCCAGAATACTGTTAAGCAAATGAAGTTTGCGAATTGGTTTGGTGATCACCGTCTCGAATCTGCCTTTGAAATCTTCATCAATCTTATTCCCCAAAGGAACCATTAGCAACATACGCTGCTTTTTCAAATAATCCAATTCCAAATCCCACTTTTTAAAATCAATCGTCTGATGATCGATTAAGCAGATATCATACGAATGTCTTGAAATATTATCAATAAATGAATCATCCATATTCAAAGACGTAGCGACCCGTGCTCCCCATCCTTGAAGTGTATTCGTCATTAACTCTAAGCTCGTCAGATTGCTGTCTAGCACCATAATATTGATATTAGCTAAGATATTTTTTTCAAAAGGAATAGACGGTAAGTCTGTATATTTATCAAATCGAATCTCGACGCTAAATTCAGTCCCTACACCCAGCTCACTCTTTACATAGACTTGTCCGCCCATTAGTTCTACAAGACTTTTGGTGATTGCGAGTCCGAGTCCTGTTCCTCCATAATGATGCTTCTGATTGCTATGACCTTGAGCATAACTGTCAAAAATAACCCCGAGTTGCTTTTCCGACATCCCGATGCCTGTATCTCTAAGGACGATTTTGACATGGATATCTTCTTCTTTGACGGTAGACAATAAGAACAAAGAAATTAAAATTTCGCCAGAGTGTGTGAATTTAATCGCATTCTGCAAAATATTCATAAAAATCTGTCGAACCTTTAACGCATCGCCGATCACAAATAAAGGAATATCAGTCTCTACATCGAGTATCACCTGTACTTTTTTCTCAAAAGCTGTAGGGGATAACACATACGCCAAATCTTCAATCGTATTGATCAGATCAAACGGATATTGTTCTAAAGACATTTTACCGGCTTCCATTTTACTGATATCTAGCAAATTATCGACAAGTGTCATTAAAGCTTCACTACTGGATTGAATAATCTCGTTATATCGTGTCTGCTCTTCATCAAGTGAAGTCTGCTGTAATAAATCCGCCATTGTGATAATACCATTCATAGGTGTTCGAATCTCATGACTAAGCATAGCAATAAAGGAAGACTTATTCTCGTCTGCTTTTTCTGCTTTCACTTTAGCTTCCAGACGCTCGTCTGCCAGAAGCTGTAATCGTTCGATCTCTGCTTGTAAATTTTTTTCGTTTTCAGTCCATTCGTTTAAATCTTTATCAGACATAGTCCAACACCTCTATTTTCCGTACCTTTATAATGGGTAGTTCATGATGCATATGGTCTCTACTTTATCATAAAGCATACCGCCAAAAATAGCTTACTATATTTGCAAATCATCAGGTGATATCCAGCATCAAACCTAGCGTATATCCGTTTTTCTATACGTTTATAGATGACCTCTTAAGCTTCATCTATATCCAATAAAGACAAACTTAACTTTGTGTCGAAGAGAGTAGATTTTTTTTCATATAATACTTGGTCTGTCCTTCGATCGGAATATCATGAATTTCGCCAAAAATAGTATACCCGTACTTCATATAAAATTGAGGCGCTTGCCAGCTCATTGTCGTTAATTCACTCACTTTGGCTCCCTGCTGCCTAGCTTGATCTTCGATCGCTTGTAACAAGTCTGCTCCAATCCCTTTGCCTCTGTATACATGATCGACAGCAAGTAATTGAATATATAACAATCCCCAGACCATCGAGCCAACGACTCCACCAATATATTGCTCACCTTCATAAGCGGCTAGCGAAAAATGCACACGATCATACGGCGGAAGAGCCAACTCTTGATTACTATTAAATTGATCCATAAATGGTTTGATCTGTGGTATATGATCGTCTACAGATAGTTCTTGAATATGCACAGAAATCACCTACTCTTTCAGAGATAATTAAGATATCGTCATGATTATTTAATAAGTATACTATTTTGACTGTATGATGTTACAAGAAGATCATTAGCTTCCTCTATAACGCAAAAAAAGACCTTCATCAACATGAAGATCTTTTTTTCTACACCTGCTTGCGATTAATGAGCTTGATCGCTATGTTGCAACGGTAATGTTGCTGTAGCCGATACCGCTGGCATCGTTGAGACTGTAGGTTCATGATGCTGAGTATGTCCAGAATTGGCTGGTGTCAGTTGATGATCTTTTTTGATATAGGCTGTGAAATAAATCCCTGCTACAAATACAGCTCCACCTGTGAGATTACCGAGCCATACCGGAATAAAGTTCATCAGATACATATCCCATGAATAATACCCTGCAAAGATCGCTGCTGGAATCAAAAACATATTAGCGACAACGTGCTGAAATCCGATAGCAACAAATGCCATGGTCGGGAACCAGATTCCGAGTATTTTACCACTAATACTGTCGGCACTATACGATAACCAGACCGCTAGAGCTACCAACCAGTTACATCCAATCCCGGATAAAAACATCTGGGCAAAGCTTCCTTCTAACTTATGCCCTGCCATTTCTACTGTTTTGGTCAAATAAGGACCAGTTTCTGTTAATCCCACCACATGACCGAAGAAGTAAGCGACGAATAAAGCGCCTAATAGATTCGCTACCGTAATCGCAAGTAGATTACGTGCTACTTCAAGGGTACTGATCCGCTTCGCCATCCGCGCTAACGGGACAGCCATCATATTACCAGTTAACAGTTCTCCACCTGCAACCAGTACAAGAATCAGTCCCACAGGGAACAATGCCGCTCCGATAAAGTTAGCAAAGCTTCCCCAGGCTTCCGGTGTATTCGCAATCACTCGAATATCTAATAAAAATCCTAGCGCAATAAAAGCTCCACCTAAAAACCCGAGTACAAGCATCTGTATCCATGTCGACTTGGCTTTGATGATTCCCGTCTCAATCGTATTCATTGCAATCTGTTGTGGTTTGTAATAAGCCATTGTGTTGCATCCCCCTTATAAGCATCTATTTCCGTATAATTAAATTACCTTTGCATATTTCAATTTTAATACAATTACTTTGTGAAAAAAGTAACAAATATCACTTTGGAAAAGAATTTGTGAAATTAAGCACAAAAGCCTGTACAGTGGGGGAACTGTACAGGCTTTGTTAGGGGTAGAACTTTAATCAATATCTAATAGGAGCTTACGATGATATAAAATGACTTATTTCAAACCCGATTAAGCGTGAACTTCTTGTTGGGTCTGGATAGGTGCTAATGCTTGCAAACCTACCGTATTCAAATAGTTCCAAGGTTTGTTGTAATGTGGTTGGAAAAAGAAGTCGATAAAGGCTAATTGATCCACTGTCATTTGATTTTGGATACAGACCGAGATGGTATTGATCGATTGAGTTAAGTCGACTTTAGACATCAATTGTGCGCCTAAGATGCGACGTGTTTCTTTTTCGTACACGACTTTCAAGGTTACCGTCTCATGTGTCGGCATAAATTCTGGACGGTAATGATCATGCATGGTGCTTGTTTCTACATTTAATCCTGCTTCACGAGCAGCTGTTTCGGTCATACCTGTTCCTGCAATATTATCTTCATAGATTTTGATACCGGATGTTCCTTGTGTACCCATATATTCATTCGTAGGTTGAACAAGGTTACGAGCAACCAGTGTACCCATACGAACTGCATTAGTAGCTAAAGGAATATAAGCATGTTTACCTGTTGGGTTGTAGAAAATAGCACAGCTATCTCCAGCAGCGAACACATCTTTTTTACTGGTTTGCATATATTTATCTACAAGGATAGCACCGTTAACTAACATATCGACTTGTCCTTTAAGCAATTCAGTATTTGGACGGAAACCGATACACAAGATGACCATATCTGCTTTGTGGGTCGCTTTGTCAGTAACTACGGTTGTGACTTTACCATTTTCACCTGTGAATTTTACCACTTTCTCTGATAACGCTAATTCGATGCCATGTTCTTGCAGTGATTCTTCGGTACGAGATGTAAATTCAGGATCTAGATATTTGTTCAAAATGCGATCTTCAGCATCGATCAATGTCACTTGTTTACCATTCATTTGGAATGCTTCTACCAGTTCAACACCGATATAACCTGCGCCTACAACAACGATATTATTAGCATGTTGCGCTTTTTCAATAATCGTATTGGAGTGATTGTAGTTTTTGCAAAGTAAAATGTTATCCAGTTCAATACCTTCAAATTTAGGAACGATCGGCCAAGAACCCGTTGTCATAATCAATTTGTCATACGTATCTGTAAGTTCAATACCTGTAGTCAGATCACGAGCTTGTAATGTTTTGTTATCCGTATCGATCGCTGTCACTTCATGCAACATTTTAGTGGTTACACCTAGATCAGCTAATTGATCTGGAGAAGAGTAGAACAATCCGTCTGGATCATTTACTACTCCACCTACATATAACGCGATCCCGCAAGATAAGAATGAAATATTATCGTTACGTTCATATACAGTGATTTCAGCATCCGGGTACAATTTAGCGGTATTAACAACAGCGGCAGTTCCTGCGTGAGTACATCCTATAACAGCTACTTTCATGGTTTCTTCCTCCTGATAATTCTTTATTTTTTATCATGTAAATGGTTCTTATCCAAAGTTGTATGGTCTATGCTGAATGTCCGACAAGTAAAATTCAGGTGAATTAAGATGTAGGTGCAAGAGAAGTGTGTGGTTTCTCTATGGTGTCCATCTTCTTGTTGGCTCTTCTATTTTTTAATATAGTCTTTTTTGATTTATTTTATTTGTGAATTAATTCACCTTGTATTGCTATTATATTGTGATTTTTATCACATTGCAAGGGGTTTGAGAGAAGTTCGCAATTTGTTCATATTTTCACAAAGTTATATAAACATATGTTTCTTGTATAACATCTTTGATCAACGCGTTTATTGACTATACATTGGTTATGTTATAGTGAGAACAAATTATATAAAGGTGGTTGGTAAAATGAGTACACAATCAAGCAATATCTTGCGTGGTTTGAAAGCTTTATCTGGCCCTTTCCCTACCTGGGATACTCAATCATTACCGGAGAATCCGACTGAACTCTTCTTAGATTGGATGAAATTAGCGATCGAAATGAAAGTTAAAGAACCTCATGCAATGACAATTTCAACAGTAGATCATCATGGGTTTCCCGATGCACGAGTATTGATTCTCAAAGAAGCTACAGAAGAATCTTTTTATTTTGCAACCGGATTGGAAAGTCAAAAAGGTCAACATATACAACATAATCCAAAGGTAGCTCTTACGTTCTATTGGCCTGAGTTAGGTAGACAGATTCGGATTAGAGGTATCGCTGAAGATCAAGGTCTAGAAGCAGGAGCCATTGATTTGAGAAGACGATCAACCATTGCTCGCGCTGTGGCTATGACCGAACGTCAAAGCCAACCGCTGGAGAATCAAGAACAATTAGAACAATCTATTGGGATGCAAGAAGAAAAGATTCATCGTGATCCTGATATTGTAACTCCTAATTGGCGACTATTCGCTGTACATGCTCAAGAAATCGAGTTTTGGCAAGCCGACCCTGATCGCAAACACACAAGGTATCAATATATTCTTTATGAGGGTCAATGGACACATCAGCAGTTGTGGCCTTAAACAGATTATCAATTTTTGTCTTTAAAGTCCTTTTGTATAACCTTCTATTCCAAAAGCAAAATCAGATATAGATGATTTTGCTTTTTTAATTTGCATCAAAAAATCGGTAGTTCTCTCCTGTCAAAGAAGAAAACTACCGATTGGGTATACCTACTATTATTAATATTAGTTATGTGCCATACGCATAGCATGTTGATGGCGAACTTCACTCACTTGTTGTTCTTGCTGTACCGCTTCAGCCACATGACCTTCCAGTGCATAAGGAAGACACAAAGGCACCCCGCTACGAGGATCAGTCACAATATCAGCTTCGATTCCGAATACGTTACGCAGTACATCACAAGAAACGACTTCAACGGGTGTTCCTTCAGCTACCGCTTTACCGTTCTTAATCGCAATCATATGATGTGCATAACGAGAAGCATGATTAAGATCATGCACCACCATCACAATGGTACGTTGAGAATCCGCATTTAATTTTTCCAACAATTGAAGAACTTCCAATTGATGCGCCATATCTAGAAATGTAGTCGGTTCATCCAAAAATAAGATCTCGGTATCCTGCGCTAGTGCCATCGCAATCCAAGCACGTTGACGCTGACCACCGGATAACTGATCAATCGGACGATCGTAGAAATCAACCATCCCTGTTGCTTCAATTGCCCATTCGACCATCGCTTTATCTTCTGCTTTCATCGAACCGAATCCTTTTTGATAAGGGAAACGTCCATAGGATACCAATTCCGTTACCGTTAATCCTTCAGGCGCTGTCGGGTTCTGAGGCAAAATCGCTAACTGCTTCGCTATTTCACGGGTAGATTGTTTGTGGATCGATTTGCCGTCCAATAATACAGCTCCCGATTTGGGTTGCATAATGCGTGCCATCGTTTTGAGTATCGTTGATTTACCTGAACCATTGGCTCCGACTAATGCTGTAATCTGTCCTTGAGGAATCTGTACACTCAAGTCTTCGACAATCAACCGATCTTCATATGCAATATCAAGCTTAGACGTCATCAAACGAACCATGGTTTATCCACCCTTTTCAGTGAACCCGATGTGCTAGACACCTGACTCCACTCTATATTTTCAATCTTTTATTGAATTGATTAGGATCAGCAAGTAACAACACAACTTTATATTTCATAGCATTATTTAGAGTTATAACGTGTAGATCATTATGCTTTGGAACGAGCTAATAAATATAAGAAGTAAGGTGCTCCAATAATCGCAACCATAACCCCTGCTGGAATTTCAGCATTTTGCAAGATCGATCGGCCAATCATATCGGCGGTAAGTAATAAGACTGCACCGATAAGAGCCGATACAGGAATAACATGCTCATAGCGAGGGCCAACCAGACGACGAGCAATATGCGGCCCAAGTAGACCGATAAATCCTATCCCTCCACTTACAGCCACACAAGCTGCACTAATCGCCACAGCAACCACTAATAGGACGAGCCGCTGCATATTAAGCTGAGAACCTAAGCCTGTGGCTGTCTCATCGCCTAATGAGAAGACATCCAGTTGTCTGGCTTTCCACAAAGCAATAGGAATCAGTACGATTAACCACGGTAACAAAGCGATCACGAATTTCCAGCTACTGCCCCATATACTTCCTGCTTGCCATGTGGCGATAAAGTTAAATTCATTCGGATCAAGTCGAATCGTCATAACAATCATTAAGGCATTGACTCCTGCGGCAAGTGCTATACCGGATAGTACAAGACGTGAAGAGGATATGCCTTTATGACGTTTGTATGCCATAAGATAAATAATAATAGCGGCTCCAAAAGCACCAATCAAAGCTAGAAAAGGCAATAACATCGGTGAAGTCGATTCTCGTTGTGGATTCGTAATGACAAATAACACCACTGCTAAGCCTGCTCCCGAGTTAATGCCCAGAATACCGGGATCCGCTAATCCATTACGAGATACCCCTTGCAGAATCGCTCCTGCTATCGCTAGCCCAATGCCGACTAACAAAGCAATCACAATACGGGGTAACCGAAATTCAAATAAAATCAAATGTTGCTTCGGCGTTCCGCCTCCAAACAAAGTACGTAACACTTCCATCGGTGACATTTTGCTAAACCCTGTATTCATACTTAGCAACAATACGCCAAAAGCGATTAGTGCTAAAACAATTAATGTAATCGTTGTACGTATCGTACGTTTACGGTGAAACATCACTTGATTCACAGATTATCCCTCACTTTCTTCCGAATAATATAGAAGAAATAAGGAACACCAATCAAAGCGATCAGCGCACTAACTGGTGTTTCGTGAGGGGGATTACTCAGTCGTCCTACGGTATCGGCAACAACCATTAACAATGCACCTAGAATCGCAGAAGTCGGAATCACCCATTTATAATCGACGCCTACCATCGCACGCGCCGCATGAGGAATCATAAGACCGAGAAAACCTACAGCCCCTACCGTGGATACCGAAGCTCCAGCCAACACCATCACAGCTAGTACAGCGCCTAAGCGTACTAATGCAGTACGTTGACCTAATCCAGAAGCGACATCATCACCCAGACTGAGAATCGTTATCGAACGAGAAAGAAGTAAAGAACCAATCAGTGCAAGCACGATCCACGGCCACAATATATCAATTTGCGCCCATGTTACGCCTGCTACACCGCCTGCATACCAGAAAGCTAGATCTTGTGAGATTCGAAAATACAATGCAATTCCTTCTGACAAAGCGACTAATAGTGCAGCGACAGCTGAACCTGCTAAAGCAAGTCGTACCGGACTTAGCCCACCTTTGGCAAGCGAACCAATACCATAGACCAGACCTACACCAACAGCTGCTCCAACAAAAGAAAATAAAATTAACTGATTAAATGATAACCCTGGAAAAAAAGCAAAACATAATGCCAGTACAAATCCGGCTCCTGCATTAACCCCGAGCAATCCCGGGTCTGCGATCGGATTACGTGTCATCCCTTGCATCAATGCGCCAGATACAGCAAAAGCCGCTCCGACCAGAGCACCTGCAATCGTGCGTGGTAAGCGAAGTTCCCATATAATCTGATGATCACTATTCAAAGGATTGAACGCTACTAAGGCTTGCCAGACTTCTTCAAGCGGAATATCTTTACTGCCTTTAGCGATTGAAAACGCACAACCTAATATCAACAGGACAAGCCCACCAACGATGATCGAAATTGCTGTGTAAGGACGCGACCATATCTGCTCTTTAGGTGAGGTCTGTCTGCCTTTCACAACATTGCTGCGAGTCATAAGCAAGCCTCTTTCTACATCGAAATCTATTGTTTCATTTATAGTAGTTATGATAAATACAATTATTGCATATGTTTAAAGATACTGATAATCATTATCATTTGTCAACACTTATCACAAAAAAACGTCTAAATTCCTCTGTTTTTAGGGAATGTAGACGTTTTAAGTTAAACGATTATTTTAGTAGCAACTTAAAATAAGCTCCAATCGAACTCTTTGGATAACCGTTCTAATAGATGCACACCTGCAATACTATTTCCTCTTTTATTTAGCGAAGGCCCTACTAATCCGATGCCATACTGTCCGGGAACCATCGTCAGGATTCCACCCGACACTCCACTTTTAGCAGGCAGACCCACATCAATAGCAAATTCACCAGAAGCATTGTACATACCGCAAGTAATCATAAATGTTTTGGCAATCTGTACATAACGACGTGGAATCAATTCTTCTCCAGAACAAGGATCTACACCGTCAAAAGCAAGTACCAATGCCATACGGGCAAGATCGGCACAATTGACTTCAATCGAACAATGACGGAAATACACTTCAAGTACGTCATCAACCGGATCTTTAATAATACCATTTTGCTTGAGGAAATAAGCCAGTGAACGATTCAAGTGACCGGATTCTGTTTCTGATTCGTAGACTGCCAGATTGTAATCGATTTTGTCATTCGCTGCGAGCTTACGGAAAAATTGCAGTACCCGTTCTGACTTCTCCTGTGGATTCTCACCAGATATCAGTGACGATACTGTGATCGCTCCTGCATTAATAAGCGGATTGAACGGGATTCCCGGCTCTACTAATTCTAACTTAATCATCGAATCGAAATCATCGCCTGTCGGCTCTTTACCTACATTAAAGAATACCGCTTCTTCTCCATGATCCATCAATGCAAGTATTAAAGTGAATACTTTGGATATACTTTGCATGGTAAAAGGAATCCCGCAATCGCCTGCCGAGATTACTTTCCCTTGCGAATCGGCAATAAAAATACCCAGTGCATCTTGCGAAGACTTGGCAAGCTCTGGAATATAAGAAGCTACTTTCCCCTGACTGGTATGCAAACGGCTGGTCTCTAACCAATCGGGCAATAGTGTGGTTAATCGTTCCATTTGTTCTTGACTCATCCATATTCCTCCTTGAAATCCATCTTTATGTTCTATATAAAATGAGTACGTATGCTCATCTCATCATTTCAAATTTTATTTTCTTCATCATATTATACTAATCTTGCTCCGAATCATACTGCCGCTCTTATTGCTGCTTTACGGATAATCTGAATATACGTTAACATAAACATATGTGTGTTTGACGGTTACATATTTCAGGATAGAAGGTGTATAGATGATTCCTTTGTTAAAATATTTGAAGCCTTATCGTACTGCTGCATTACTTGCTCCCTTGTTAATGTTGGTCGAAGTATTGATGGACTTGATGCAACCCAAGTTAGTAGCAAGTATTGTCGATCAAGGGATTATGACAGGCGATCTAGGGCATATTCAGCGTACAGGCTTGCTGATGATCGGTCTGGCTCTGATCGGTATGCTGGGCGGAATTGGCTGTACGATTTATGCCAGTATTGCTTCACAACATTTTGGTGCAGATATTCGTGCTGATTTGTTTCAGCACATTCAGCGCTTTTCTTTTCATAATCTGGATCGTTTTTCCTCAGGTTCATTGATCACTAGATTAACGAATGATGTGGTTCAATTGCAAAATCTAGTATTGATGGCTTTGCGTATGTTGGTACGTTCTCCTCTATTATCTATCGGCAGTTTGATTATGGCATTTACAATTAGTTTTAAATTAGCAATTATTTTGTTGATTGCTATGCCTATTTTGTTAGTCACCTTAATCTTTATTATGCGTAAAGCATTTCCTATTTTTGGACGTGTTCAAGCCGAATTAGATCGTGTTAATACCGTTACACAAGAAAATTTAGCCGGTATTCGAGTGATCAAAGCTTTTGTACGAGCTATCCATGAAAATAAACGGTACGATGCAGTCAATCAAGATTATACGAATATAGCGATTAAAGCGAATCGGATGGTTGCTCTGATTGGCCCCATTATGATGTTAATTATGGATATCTGTATTGTTGCTGTGCTGTGGTTCGGTGGCGGACTAACCAAAACTGGTGCTTTGCCTGTAGGGGATCTGATCGCTTTTATCAACTATGCTACACAAGTGTTGATGTCTCTTATGATGGTAAGTATGACACTGATGTCTGTTTCTCGTGCAACCGCTTCAGCAGAACGAATTAATGAAGTGTTACATACAGAACCCGATATTACGGCTCCTGCTCAGACCGTCACTCCTGATCCTCAGCAAGTAGGACGATTAGAATTTCGTGATGTTTCTTTTGCTTATGATGGTGATTCGCCTGCGGTATTAGATCAGATTAGCTTTGTGGCAACAGCAGGACAGACGATTGCGATTCTAGGAGCTACGGGTGCAGGCAAGTCCAGTCTGGTTCATTTGATTCCACGTATGTATGATGTGACGAATGGAGCGGTATTGGTAGATGATGTTAATGTAAGGCAATGGGACCTGGATCAACTACGGAGTTCCATTGGAATCGTGTTGCAACAAGCATTACTATTTAGCGGTAGTATCCGTGATAATATCCGTTATGGTCGACCGAATGCTTCGCAAGAAGAAGTAGAGTCTGCTGCTAGAGCAGCGCAAGCTCATGAATTTATAGAAAAACTACCTGAAGGATATGACACTTTATTGGGGCAACGAGGGGTCAATCTATCAGGTGGTCAAAAACAACGCTTATCTATTGCACGCGCACTGTTGATTCAGCCGCCTCTACTGATTATGGATGATAGCACCAGTGCAGTTGATCTGCGAACAGAAGCATTGATTCAAAAAGCACTTGAAGAACGGTTATCAGCAAGTACGCGATTTATTATCGCTCAGCGTATCACTTCCGTTTTAGATGCTGATCTGATCTTAATTATGGAAGATGGCCAAATTATTGACCGTGGAGATCATGCTTATTTGATCAAAAATAGTCAGGCTTATCAGGAAATCTATCGTTCGCAATTAGGACAGGAGGTCGAATCTCATGGGTAATCCAATGATGCCGGGTCGAGCCGGACGATCGAATAGCGCTCCTGTCAAAGCTAAAAATGCTAAAAGTACTGTACGCCGTCTTTGGGATTATTTACGTCAACAGCGCAAAGGTCTAATCCTTGTTTTTATACTCACTTTACTTGGAACAGCATTCAATCTGATCACTCCTTATCTGCTGGGAACGATAGCTTTTGACCGATACATTTTACCGGGTAATTATGCAGGATTGGCTATGCTCTGTGTATGGTTATTCATTCTCTATGTCGTCGCCAGTCTAACAAGCTGGATACAAGCTTATGTAATGACCGCTGTTTCTCAGCAGACTGTATTTCAGATCAGACGCGATTTATTCAAACATCTGCATGACTTGCCGCTACGCTTTTTCGATACACATAGCAGTGGGGATCTGATGAGTCGTTCAACCAACGATATTGAAAATGTAACGACGACGCTGAATCAAAGTGTTGTACAGATTATGACCAGTGCTCTTACACTTGTCGGTACGCTGATTATTATGGTATGGCTTAATATTTGGTTAACACTGGTCACTTTAATCACAGTACCGATTATGTTCTGGCTGACCCGTATAATTACTAAGCGGACACGACGTTATTTTGGAGCTCAGCAAACAGAATTAGGCGGACTCAATGGATATATTGAAGAAACAATATCCGGTCAAAAAGTGGTCAAAGCCTATGTCCAAGAAGCTCGCAGTCTGACTGAATTTAAAGAGATTAATCATCGACTGCTTCATGCCAGTATTCGTGCACAGAGCTGGTCTGGTAATATGGGCCCAGTGATGAACTTGGTCAACAATATCAGTTATGCGTTGATCGCTTTGTCTGGTGGATGGTTATTTTTGCAAGGCATGACCAGTGTGGGTGTGATTGTTAGTTTTCTTAGTTATTCCAAGCAATTCAGTCGTCCGATCAATGAACTGGCTAATCAATTCAACCTACTGCAATCCGCTATTGCTGGAGCAGAGCGTGTTTTTGAAGTGTTAGATGAGCGACCTGAAAGTACAGAAGATGAGAAAACAGCCGTACATCAACTACCTGCTAATGTTCATGGAGAAGTGATTTTTGATCATGTTCAATTTAGCTACAAAGCAGGTTCGCCGATTTTGCGTGATGTCTCCTTAACAGCCAAGCCCGGGCAGACAATCGCTTTGGTGGGACCTACAGGAGCAGGCAAAACAACGATTATCAATCTGCTCACCCGTTTCTATGAAATTGATAGCGGGACGATTACGATCGATGGCGAAGATATTCGTTTACTGGATAAAGAAAATTTGCGTAGTCGGATCGGAATTGTTTTACAGGATGCTTATTTATTTTCCGGTACAGTACGTGACAATATTCGGTACGGTCGATTGGAAGCCACCGATCAGGAGATCGAAGAAGCAGCGAAGCTAGCCAATGCTCATTCATTTATTCACAAATTACCTGAAGGTTATGATTCGCCACTTTCTGCCGATGGAAGCAATCTAAGTCAAGGACAACGTCAATTGCTAACAATAGCTCGTGCAATTCTTGCTAATCCGTCTGTTCTTATTCTGGATGAAGCTACAAGTAGTGTCGATACACGTACAGAAATGCATATTCAGACCGCGATGAAACAGTTAATGCACGGACGTACCAGCTTTGTTATCGCTCATCGACTGAGCACCATACGTGAAGCCGATCAGATTCTAGTGATCCAGAGCGGCGAAGTCGTTGAGCGTGGCACCCATGATGAGTTACTTCAAGCAGGCGGATTCTATCATGATCTGTATCAAAGTCAATTCAATCGTGTCGTGTAGTGGAGAAAGTAATACATTCTCTCATAGCTAAATAATATAAAAAAAGCTTTTTGATTAGAGTCATATGCTCTAGTCAAAAAGCTTTTTTATGTATGAACTATTCAGCCACTGGTGATTCTGACTTTATTTCTTTACGTCCACCGAATTTGAATACCAGTATACCGCCAATAATGACAAGCACACCAATCAATTTAGCTGGCGTAAACGGAATCTTTTCTAAGCCTAACCAGCCTAGTGAATCCCACAATAAGGCTGTACCGAGTTGTGCTGTCAGTACGATTGAGATTGCATATGTTGGACCTAATCGTCTCATTCCTTGTACCAGACAGAAGACAACACCTACTCCGATCATTCCACTGAACCAATACCACAACTGCACATGCTGAAGTGTAAATGTATTTTTCCCTTCAAAAATAAGACTGGCTAGCAGCGATGCAACAAATCCCATAAACAATACCAACATGGTCGTTGTCCAAGAACCGGTCTGCTCATTGACTTTGTTGTTAAACACCGTCTGCATACTAACCAAAGCGCCTGCTATAGCCGCCAAAAGTATACCGAATAAAATCATATGTCCTCTCCTAACGTCTCTCTATTATTCATAAATATTATGTCCTGCTAATGCTTCTAAGCCTGCCCGATTCTGAATGACCAAATACTCTGATGTTCGCTTCACCAGACCATCACTACCTAATTTCTGAATAACACGGTTCAAATGCCGATAACTGGTGCCGATCAGGTTGGCTACATCAACTAAACTGGATATACGCAATTCTTCATAACAATCTGCTGGATCTTCATCACACGCTACAGATAACATGTAACTGGCTAAGCGAATCTCTACCGGATACATGAGATTGAAGCATGAATAATTAGAACTGCTATAAAATTTACGAGTCATCATCTGTAGCAAAAATTGTAGTAAAGGGACATGATCACTGCCATACTGAACTAACCATTTGCGATGAATACGTAGAAAATGTACCGATGATACAGCTTCAACAGTATTAATCACTTTATCATTGCCATTGATATATTCCACGTCACCTATAAATTCAAGCGGTGTTTTGAAGCAAAGAATCAATGTTTTACCTTCTTGAGACGTGGTATAAATTTTGATCTTTCCGTGAACCAATATATCCAGATGTTCAATATCATCACCTTGCGTACACAAAATATCGCCTTGTTCCAAATGGAAAACGGTTAGATATGGGAATAAGATTTGAGGAAAATGGGCACCCAAATCATGCAATTTCCAATAATACTCAACCTGCGCTTGATCCTGAATATCATGTATCGTCATGGATTCACCTTTTGGATTAGAATTTCAAAATAATCACACCTGCAATCATCATCGCAAGCCCTATAAATTGTGGCATTTTCATCTTCTGCTTCACTACGCCAAACCAACCATTGATATCAATAATAAAAGTTAAACATAATTGAGCAATCAATAATGCTGAGATCGTAAGCGTGACCCCGATCTGTTGAATGGCTGTTACTTCGGTAAAAATAATAATCGCTGCAAATCCGCCACCTGCTAGATATAACGGCTTCACCTTTTTAAAATCTCCAAGCTTACCATCTCGTACAAATACCCAGATTAATGCCGCTATAATAAATCCGGTTAATTGAGTAATAGTGGCTGCTTGCCATGTGCCGATATCTTGACTAATCCTTGTATTCGCTACCCCTTGTAACGTGATACAAGCCCCACCTAATAAAGCAAACAAAATCCCTTTCATCGCTGCGTGTTCTCCTTATCTTTTAGACATTTCTTGTTCTTTCTATTAAAAACGATCTCTACATAATAGATAAAGGACATATGTCCTAAGCCTTCTCATAAAAAATCCCCTTTAGATTCAAAGGGGATAAAATATAGTTATTAACGTTTTCCACCACGACGTGCGTTATCTGACGGACGACCGGAAGAAGAAGGACGACCACCACTAGATGGTTTACCCGAAGACGGACGGTTGTTGCGTCCACCGGAACTGCTGTTGTTTTTACCGCCATAGGTACGTTCTCCACGAGCACTACCTGTGCCTTCGCTACGGCGACCACCAGCGTTGCTGTTACTTCCAGCTCCACCGTATTCACGTGTACGATCTGAATCACCTGACGAAATCGTACGACCTTTGGAAGCATCTCTACGGAAAGAAGGAGCATCGTCTGTGCGACGTGTTGGTCTTGGAGCAGAACCGCTACCTGAGCGAGCTTGATCCTTACGACCATAACTGCGTTCTGGACGTTCGCTACGAGCACTTGCTTCTTTAGCTTCCGGACGAGCAGTTGTACGTACAGAAGGTGTAGATTCTTTACGTTCTCCACGCTTACCTGTACCGCCTCTACTTGCAAAACGATCACGCTCTGAAGTCGAAGAAGGTTTTCCGCGACCACCCGAGCGTCCACCAGAAGATTCTTCACGGTAAGCACCACGACGTGCATCTCCACGTTTGCCATCTTTTTTACGATCTTGATCACGAGATTTATGAGTAGCTCGTCTGCCTGCTTTGGCTTCTACGTTCGACAACAATTCACCAGAATCATCGGATTCGATCGAAGTACGAGCAATCTGACGCTCTAATTTCTGCGAAGTTCCTTGTTCGATCGCTTGCAATTCGTCACGATCATGAGGAGTTACAAATGTGATTGCTTTACCGGTTTCGCCTGCACGACCTGTACGTCCGATACGGTGAATATAGTATTCAGCGTCTTGAGGAATATCATAGTTGAATACATGGGTAATCCCTTCAACATCAATACCACGAGCGGCTACATCGGTAGCAACCAATAATTGCAATTTCGCTTCACGGAAAGCACGCATTACTTGCTCACGTTTATTTTGAGACAAATCGCCATGAAGTTCATCTGAAGAATAACCCAATTCTTTAAGCTGTTGATTCAGTTCTGCTGCCCGTTTTTTGGTACGACAGAAAATTACAGCCAGATAAGGTTTTTCTTGTTCCAAATATTCACGCAATGCAGAAAGTTTACCACGAGGTGTACATTCTACTACTAATTGACGAATCAATTTCAACGGAACACTTTCAGCAGGACCGACACGAATATCTTTCGGTGTACGCATATATTGCGCAGACAGACGACGAATACCATCAGGAATCGTTGCCGAAAATAACATCGTTTGACGTGCTGGAGAAGTGGCATTGATCATTTTTTCAACATCAGGTAAAAATCCCATGTGTAGCATTTGATCCGCTTCATCGAGTACCAATGTACGAATCTTCGTTAGATCCAGTGTGCCTCTACCCATATGGTCAAGCAGACGACCTGGCGTACCGACAACAAGGTGACATCCACCTTCAAGCTTACGCAACTGACGTTCTACATCTTGTCCACCATAAGCAGCAAGAATACGTACACCTTCATAAGCCGCAGCTAATTTGTTCGCTTCTGTAGCAATCTGTAGAGCCAACTCACGGGTTGGTGCTATGATAAGCGCTTGAGGTGCACCGACTGCATTCAAGTTTAACTTTTCAAAAATCGGTAGCAAAAATGCTAACGTTTTACCTGTACCTGTTTTGGCTTGAACGATAGCGTCTCCGCCTTTAAGCAATCCCGGAATCGACATCTGCTGTACTTCGGTAGGCTGTGTGATTCCATTGGAAGCCATTAGCTCTACGACATTCGGCGAGATGCCGAACTCATTAAAATTTTTCAACTCTATTCACCCATTCTTGTGATCTATATTCAGCAGCATTTCAAAAAATGCTCTCGTAAAAAGAAGCACCGGTAGATACCGATGCTTACATCTATAACGTCATTTAAAAGTCCGTAGTATGCCATTTTGGATAAACTGCTCTAGCGTCAATATACCGCTTATTTCTAGTTACGTCAATGTCCTGAAGACAATGCAGTCGTTCCTAATTTTTCAAGTAAGAGACGACTTTCTTCATTTAAGCCCCGAATATGCACTTCTTTATTCATAGCTTTATACTTTTCTTTGACTTTGGTAATCCCGATTACAGCCGAATGATCCCAAATATGCGAACGAGCAAAGTCGATCACAATCTGCTCTGGATCATCTAACGGTGCAAATTGATCTACAAAATAACTCATTGTCCCGAAAAACATCGGGCCACTCACTTCATAGACTTTCACCTGTTCACGTTGTTCTTGTACCGTTTCGATAGGTTCTATAGAAGAACGATGAGCATGATCCACTTTGTTCAATAGATCAGGATTAGAAGTGATATTGCCTGATTGCATCGTTGAAGTGATATGGATACGAGACATTTTCCATCCAAATAGTAAGGCACTCATGACAACACCTACGCCTACACCGATTGAAAGGTTGTCCGTAGCTACCACAATCGCTACCACTGTCACCATAATAATCGCTTCAGATAAAGGAATCTTATGGATCGTTACCAGAGAACGCCAGCTAAATGTACCGATGGATACCATCACCATCACACCTACAAGAGCACCCATTGGTACTTCACGTACAATATTCCCAAGGACTAATAATAAGAATAATAAAAACACACCGGCAGTTAATGTAGACAAACGTCCACGTCCGCCTGATTTAATATTAATTACCGATTGCCCGATCATTGCACATCCTGCCATTCCACCGAAAAATCCATTTACGATGTTGGCAATCCCTTGTCCACGAGCTTCACGATTTTTATCACTTTTGCTATCTGTCATTTCATCTAATATGGTTGCCGTCAATAACGATTCAAGCAGACCGACAAAAGCAAGTGAAATCGAATACGGTAAAATGGTTAACAACATATCTAGCGATATATCGATCATTGGTAAATGGAACACCGGCGGTTGGTTAGACAATTGCCCCATATCCCCTACCGTTCGCACATCTAGATGTAGAAAATACGTCAATAACGACATCACAATAATCGCTACGAGTGGTGCTGGCACAGCTTTGGTAAATCGTGGCAAAATATATACGATCGCAAGCGTTCCTACCACCATCGCATACATGATCCAGTTCGATCCGACAAACTGTGGCAATTGCGCCATAAAAATAACGATTGCCAGTGCATTTACAAACCCTGTCATCACCGATTGCGGGATAAACGTAATAAAGCGCCCGATCTTGAACCAACCGAGTAAGACTTGAAAAATACCTGCTAATATCGTGGCTGCGAATAAATATTCAACTCCATGGTCATGTACCAGATCAACGACCAGTACCGCCATGGCACCTGTAGCCGCTGAGATCATCCCACTGCGTCCACCTGCAATAGAGATTACTATGGCAATACAGATTGAAGCGTACAATCCGACCATCGGATCAACACCAGCTATAATCGAGAATCCGATCGCTTCGGGAATAAGAGCCAAGGCTACAGTAATACCGGCAAGAAGATCTCCACGGATATTACCAAACCATTGTTGTTGTAGATTCATGATCATCCTCTTTCCTTGTTTGGCACATAACGAATCTGTCCGGACGTTAACAAACTTTCCGAACGAATATCGAAGACAGTATTCATTATGATATTAAATGTAATACATAGATTGCTTTCCTCTCGCGGGAAAACAGGAGCCGTAGGTACAGATAGATTTTTATTATACAAAATTTTCTCTATAAAACCTACATCTTTTTTCGTCTATGTAAGCGCAAAAATCACCGCTATCCATCGTTATCGTTAGTATTTCTCTTTATCTTCTATTAATAAGCTAAAAATAAAAAAAGAATAAAACGCAAAAAGAACGACTCTTTAATAAAAAGAGTCGTTCTTTTTGCTAAAATCGACCTGATTTGAAAATAGCATAGAATAGCCATATAACCATCAGTGTAGCAATCACAAAACCAATCTCAACGACTGGGAAACCCCATAAAATCGGTGTCTGGTCTCGTAACGATGAACCGACGATAAGACCGACCATAATAATACTAAAAGCCAGCAAAACAATACTGAATGCCAGTCGATTACTGATTTGATCCATTTTTTGCATCATATCTTTGACTTCAGGCACACTCACTTCTATCCTCATCTTACCTGTACGGATCATGCGAGATAATTCAGAAGCTTGTCTTGGCAGATCGGTTAACATTTCTACTGCATGTAATGCCCCGTCAGTGATACGTTGGCGAACTTTGTTAGGTGCATATTTTTCTCGTAAAAGTTTGCGTCCAAAAGGCTCCGCCATACTCAAAATACTGAGCGATGGATCTAACCGCTCAATTACACCTTCCAGTGTAATCAGTGATTTACCCAACAACGTCAAATCTGGTGGAATTCCGATTCGATAACGGCGTACCACATCAAACATTTCATTTAATGCACTACCTAGATTAATACGGGAAAAAGGAACATCATAATACTGCTCTCGCATACGTTCAAAATCGCTACGTAGTGCAGACATATTCACATCTTCCGGTACAAAACCGAGTCGCATCACCGCACGAATCATACTGTCTGTATTTTTACGTAGCAAAGCAATAATTAATGCGGTCAGATGACCTTTCATTTCACTGCTAAGTCGTCCCATCAGTCCAAAATCAAGAAAAGCAATCCGTCCATCACGCAAAGCCAGTAGATTCCCAGGATGCGGATCGGCATGGAAAAAACCATCGATAAAAATCTGTTGCAACATCGAATCGACCAGATGTTGCGCCACATTTCCCAAGTCTAATCCTTGCTCTAAAATCTCTTCTCGCTTACCCAAAGCAATCCCATCGATATATTCCATCGTCAATACACGAGCAGACGTATAATTCCAGTACGTGACTGGAATATGGATATTGCGATCCCGTTCAAACTGACTGGCGATACGCTCCATATTACGTCCTTCAACACTGTAATCCAGTTCTTCACGCATCGATTTGGCAAATTCTTCAACGATTTCTTCCAGTTGATATTGTGAAGCCCATTCCATATGCTTTTTGATCAATCCTGTCAGATCACGCAAAATCTCCAAATCTCGATTAACGACTCGTGATACGCCGGGACGCTGTACTTTGATCGCTACTTTTTCTCCTGAATGTAAAGTGCCTAAATGCACCTGTCCAATAGAAGCAGCAGCTACAGGCACATCTTCAAACGACTCAAAGACTTCTTCGATCGGCAATCCCAATTCTAGCTCGATAATCTTACGTGCTTCTGTTGCAGGAAATGGAGGGACTTGTTCTTGTAACTTGGTTAATTCTTTAACAATATTTTCAGGCAATAGATCAGAACGTGTACTGGCTAATTGCCCTAGCTTTACAAAGGTGGGACCTAATTCTTCAAGCACCAGACGGATACGTTCTCCTAGCGTACGAATACCGTGTACTTCACGACGTGCCAGTCGAAGCGGAATCGCTAGCATCTGGTGTAGCCCTAATTCCTCGACCATATAACCAAAGCCATGACGCATGAGCGCCATGGCTATTTCTCTGTACCTTCCGGCATGCCGGATATGAAGAGCCATCTTATTCCGGTTGTTGCGGTGATTCCAGTTCGGCAACACGCTTCTCTAGAACCGTAATCCGCTCATTCAATTGTTCTGTTGTTTCTTTGGACGGTACTTCCAGTTCAGTCAGCACTTTCTGAACTTGTCCACGAATCCATGTTTTCACTTGGTTCTGTTCTTCTTCTCCACGATCCATTAACTTGTTCACTAATGCACGAGATTCAGAAGGAGCCAATTCTCCACGTTTCACCAAATCTTCTACTGTTTTTTCTACTTTTTCTTTGCTGACAATGGTAAGTCCCAGCCCTAAAGATACTGCTCGTTTGAATAAATCGCTCATTTTCATTCCTCCTGTTGTATACTTCCATCTATCTATGCTAAGTATCCTTTTACCTAACAGAAGCCCTGCACATTGCCATAGTCCGGTTACTTGTTCATTACCGACTCATGGCAACATGCCCATGTCTTGTCGATCTATTATAAGTATAACGTCTAAAAGCAGATATGCCTAATTTCTGTACATGCAAGATGATTCCCAAAGCGATCTATATCCTCTACGTATCTGTACATCATTTCTACTAATTTTCATTGTCCAGACCTGCGACCCAAAACATACTTTGCACTACGATTTTGCGATACTCGGGATAGTCGAACGAAGCTGCATGATGTCCTGGCATAAGATACACAACCCGTCCTAATCCGTAATTAGAACACCATGCGGCTGGCCATGTGGTACCTTCCAAATTATATTCCATTAATATTGTACGCTCTGCCGCAGATAACAATGAAAATTCATAAGGTTCTTCTTCCATCGAAAAAGAAAAAATTCCCTGCATAATCGGGTGACTTGGTGACGATACGCTCATATCCAGTGGCTGGTAATCGGTATGTCCACGATAAACAGCTCCCATAAGTAACTTTATTTCGTGACGCTGTTCTTGCATGGATACCCCTGCATGAATAATCAGCAATCCGCCTCCATTGACAATATATGAAATAATGCCGGCAGTATGCTTGTCACTCATCTTTTTGTCAAAAGAATCGGTATACGAAATGCACAGGTCATAAGCTTCTAGACGTTCCGCTGTAAACATATCATAGTCATCGGTTACATGTAATTCCCAGCCTTCAGGCATCAGCTTACGAATCTCTTTTTCAATCGGTTCCAGTGGATGATAAGGTGCATCTTGATGATAATCCCCAATTAAAATAGCTTGTTTGATGTAAGTTTTGCGATCCGGTTGTAATTTCATAAGACAAGTAATCTCCTTTACATAGAGTGTTGACCGAAAATTCCGCTCTCTATGTTCCATTACCCTTTTCTTGCAACAATTCGACAAATAGATAAGCTTTATTTCAAATTTTATTCATATAAGATATGAGAAGATAGAAGTCTATTAGCGATGATGGATAGAAAAAGTAGCTATTTATCTTGGACTGTCGTATAGCGAAATGTGACTAAGAGCAAAAGCATCCGATTTAGGCGTATAGCCTACTTTCTTTTTCGTATCTTCTAAATTGAGACGCTTAAATCGATTATCTGAAATCCCATGCAGAATCGTAAACGGTTCAAGATCCGTAGCTATAATCGATTTATAAAATAGATCACACATATCTGCCGGGCTGAGATATGCACTCATATCACGCGCTTCAAGTGTCGGCCCTTCTGCCTTAAAATCATCATAAGCTCCGATACGAATTGCAATACTCTGCAATCCCTCGGTATACGCAAAATATGATGCTAATGATTCGCCAAAACATTTGCTCACGCCATACAGATTACGTGGTCTTGTGGGTGTGTCAGGATAAATCTGCGCATCAATCGGATAGCCTTCGATCGTCTGTGCGCTACTTGCTAGAATCACTCGCTGTACCCCTTGATCTTTGGCAGCACGAAAGATATTAAATGTACCTTTGATATTGTTATCTAATAAAGATTCATAGAATCCTGAATCTGGCAAAGGATCACCTGCTAAGTGAATGACGGTATCTATTTCTTTGCAGGCTTGCTGGCAAGCTTCTGGATCGGCAACGTTGAGAGCGATAATCTCATGTTTGGTATGCTCATACGTCTGTAATCGATCGGTATGCAGATCCGCCAGACGCAGTTGGAATTTATCTTGTAAATAAGCGGTCAGTTCACTGCCAATCTTGCCAGCGGCTCCAGTGATAAGAATATTCATAAGTCAGCTCCGATTCTGTCTAAAGATAGTATTTTTTATAGATCAATGATCTGGATACTATTATTTATAATCTTCATTATCTTTAAATTCTTCTGGACCTGCATCCATTTTGAATGTGCCATCTTCATATAGCCACGGGCTTGCTTCTACCCCTCGACCGGAATATTGTTCTACATGACTAATACTGGTTGCATCATTAGCGGTAAAATCAATATGAGCAATCGCTACCCAATACGCATAATTATTCTTTTCATGAAGTGGAGAGGTGATGACTTGCCCTTGATTGTTATCTACAACTGCACGAACTTTCATTGATTTGAAGCTACCTGTGCCATTGCTTACAGCGCTATAGGCTGCAAATAACACATATTTCAAAGCATCCGGTCGATGAATCTGAATTGTTTCTTTGCCATGTGTTAACGCATCTCCATCAAGGGTGATGTACGGCGTTTCATGAGTCGAGCCTAGATTACGATAATATACTTTGCCTACCTGATTGGCTTGGGTGACATAAAAGCAATATAGATCCAGATCTTTTTTGGTTTCCCATTCTAATGTAGCTGTAATCGTCGGCGACTTTTGGATATTAATGCTTTCTTTCTTTTTCAGTTCGATCTTCATGAGTGATACAGGCGCAACCGTAACTGGTGGAGTCACTTCTGGAATAGGATCAGGTGTAGATACATCATCGTCTACGGATAGCCCAAAGTTCTGTACCAATGCTGATAATCCACCGTTAAATCCACTACTGATCGCATTAAATTTCCATTCGCCGTTATGTACATATACTTCGCCTACCACAATCGCTGTTTCACTACTTAATCCTTCGCCAAAAGCAAACGTGATCAATTCTTCGTTAGTCACTGGATCGTAAATACGACAGTTCACTTGTTGAACATGTTGAAAGGAATGATGATGATCGCCTTCTTCATGAATGGTTAATGTGATGGCAATTTTGGAGATGTCTGAAGGAACCAGACTCGGAGTAATTTGAATCATTTCACGATCTGGCGGACTTTGATCGGAATGAGTGACCGCATGTTGACGGCTACTTTGTTGATTATAGAAGATCATATCTTCATCTTGCGTACAGACTCCTGCTGAATTAAGTAGAAAAGCAGAAGCATTAATATCCAAATTAGCTTGAGCAGTTGTCCAATTAAGCCCAATCGCGATACTAGATAATTGGCGTCCTTTAGTAATATCAACTTTTTGTCCTTTAGTGATGTTCATGCTGTTTCCTCCCCGGGGTACAAATGATTAGGATAAACCCATTGAGACTGAATATACATACCAAAAAAACCTCAAAGTAACTATACAGAGCATAGCACAATGAGGTTATAAGAATCATTCCAAAATCAGGTTATATTTTATATTATTCTAAATACTCTGAAGGTAGATAAACAATTTCTGATGCGGCTTCGATGATTAATTGGTATTGATCTGCTTGATACTGCACACCTTGTTCTTTGACATAGTACCAGTGCTTGATCTGTGGAGCATCTTCAGGTAGTTCAAAGCGGAATAGATTTAGCTCATTTTGCAAAGTAAGAATATCTTGCACAATCTCTTCAGGCACATTCATAAGCGTCATACGGAAACCACCTGCTGGCAGATCGCTTAATTCATAAGTGAACGTGTGCTTATTATTATTTAACAATTCTCGACCTGTCACTGCATGCTTGACCATTACGGTTTCTTTCATCAGCTATATTCCTCCTAAGGCAAGTCGATCAGCAAGAAAAAGACAGGTTCTTCTGCTGTCATCTGTAAATGAGTTTCTTGTTCGATCCGCACAGCATCTCGCTTGGATAACAGATGTTCTTGATTCATCGTCAGACTGCCTTGAATCACAAATACATACGTACGGCGATCTGGATGCTGAACGAATGGAATCTCTTGCCCTTTTTCCAGACGACTGAGATAGATGGTCATATCTTGATGAATCGTCGCTTGATTCTCGCCACCCTGACGACTTACGATCGGTAACAATTGACCGTTTAACGAAGCTGGATTATACGATGAACTCATATACGAAGGCTTAAGACCACGTGCTTCTGGCTCAAACCATAACTGCAATAGATTACAATGCGTCTCATCTGAAGCATTATGCTCTGTATGAACAACACCAGTACCCGCAGACATCCGCTGAACACCGCCAAAAGAACTTACAGCTACATTCCCTATATTATCTTCATGGCGCAATTGTCCTTCCAAAATAATCGATACAATCTCCATATCACTATGCGGATGCGCACCGAATCCACGTGAAGGTGCAATCACATCATCGTTAAATACACGAAGAGGACCAAAGCTTACATTATTCGGATCTTGATATTCACTAAATGAAAAGCTATGACTTCCTTGTAGCCAACCTCGATCAAAACTAAAACGTTCTTCTGCCGGGTATCGTGTAAACATATCTATTCCTCCCTGAGTAGATGATCTGCTGTTCATTGGTTTATATCATTACTAAATTATTGTAACAAACTTACGAATATAATGTAAAATATAAAACAAGAAATAGCCGTTGTCACTTAATATGAGACAACGGCTATAGTATTGAAACATGTTTATCGCAATAGTTATACTTTAAAACGAGAAACCAATTGTTGTAACTGTTCTGCTAGACGCGTTAAATCGGTAGCCGCACTGGATACTTCTTGCATCGAAGCCAGTTGTTCTTCTGCTGCTGCTGAGATCGTCTCTGTATTGCTTGCTGCTTCTTCTGAAATACTAGCGATATCTTCAATCGATTCTACAACCGCATTCGCATCACTGTTCAAATGATCTGTTGTTCCGGTTACATCATTCATTTTGCGAGAAATGGCTTTGATCGCGCGATTAATTTTGGAGAATGAGCGTCCAGACGTATCAACTGCTAGAATCCCACCAGTTACATTTTCTTTCGCTTGATCCATAACTTCGATCGATTGTGCAACAATACCTTGCATGCCTGTAATCAGACTACCGATCCGTTCTGCGGATTCTCCTGATTCGGAAGCAAGCTTGCGAACTTCGTCAGCAACTACAGCGAACCCTTTACCATGTTCCCCTGCTCTAGCAGCTTCAATCGAAGCATTCAACGCTAACAAATTAGTCTGCTTGGCAATATTACGGATAAGATCGACAATACCACCAATTTCACTGGATTGAGTATTGAGACTGGTGATAATTTCAGCCAAACGATCGACGGTTAATTGAATTTCAAAAATTTGTTGCGTTACATTAATAACCGATTCATTTCCTTTAGCTGAAGCTGTTGCCGCATCGGTCATACTTTGGCTCACTTCTGCCACATGACCAGAAATTTCAGATACACGTTCTGACATACGATGAATAGCATCTGCTCCGATCTGTACGCCCGCTACTTGTCTTTCACTGCCTGTAGACACTTCTTGAATCGCCATCGTTACATGTTCTACAGAGCGACTGGTTTCTTCTGCACCTGCTGCAAGTTCTTCCGAAGCTGCGGATACATTATCTGTTGTATCTCTGACTTTTTCGATCATTTCACGCAGGCTGCTCACCATAATTGCAAAGTCATGCGCCAAATCACCAATCTCATTGTTTTTGCGATCATCTATTTGGATAGTCAGATCACCTTCACTAATTTGATGGGTGGTTTTGCGCAATGCAAGTAATGGCTTCATAATCATATTGATACAGAACGCCACAATGATCGCTGCAATCACAATTGCAATAATAATAATCAGGAATGCTTGATTACGAATCGGTTCGACCGCTGCATCAATTTCAGTGGTGTACATCGTACCTGCAATTTTCCAGTTGGTATCTTTGTTAGTAAGAAAGACCATTTTTTTCGGTTTATTTTCAAATGTATAGTTAATCGTACCGGTATCTTGAGCATACATTTTTTCTAAATATTCACCAGTTGCGGGATCACCGGGTACACCACTACGTGTCACAATATATTTTTTCTCGGCATCCAAAATAATCACATAACCTGCTGTACCTACATCAATATCCACTAATTTAGAAACATTTTGCAAATTTAATGTAATACCGACTACACCTGATTGATCTTTTAAACGATGAGCAATCAGCACAACAGGCAGATTATCTGCATTGAGCTTCACAGAAGTAATAATAGATTTGTCTGGAGAAGCTTCTGCCAACTGATACCAATCATTTTTTCGAGGATCATCGCCCGCTTTATTTTCTTTGGTTGCTCCATGAATAATTCTTCCATCTTCAGTACCCACAAAGATATCTGTTGCTTCTGGATGAAGCCCTAAATACTGAGTTAACTTGGGATTAAGAAGGGAGCTAGAACTTTCAGCTAGAAGCGATTTATCAAAAATACCTGATAAGTACTCCACATCGTTATACTTCGCCTGAATCGCATTGCTGATAAATAAATTAGCCATTTCTACACTTTGTGTCGCACTAGCATTTAGATTGTCTTGTGCTTCGACTTTGGCTTTGTTGTACATACTGATACCAATGACTAAGCTTGGACCCAATAAAATTAAAGCGAAAGCTAAAATTAATTGATTACGAATAGACCATCGAAAAGCAGGTAATTTAGCCAACTTTTTTCTTTTTTTCATGAACCCCACTCTTTCTATAAATGAATACAGATGATTCTGATGCCTGATGTTAATCATCTACAATTTGCTGGTACTGTATATATCGCCTAAACGATGTTAGTTTTTTAGGTAAAAAACAAAAAACCGACAATATCGTTATGATATTTGTCGGTTTTTGTTTGATTTATCTTTGGTTTCACACAAATATATTGTGCGTTACTTAGTTTTCGGCTAGTCGACTATTGTATTTATTTTTGAAAAGAAGACTATCCACAGATAATAATAGACTACCTGTAAATGCTAATTGAAGTGAGGTGAATAACAACAAATAATCAAATTCGGTACCCATCATAAACGGCTGTCCGGCTTTGGCTGTAAGCAATACGCCAACCATAATTACGGTTAAAGCAACACCTGCAATACGTGTTAGTAGACCCAGAATTAACAGTAGTCCACCTAGAATCTCAATAATCGCTACAACAGGAGCCAAAGCTCCAGGTAACCCTATACTTTGGAAAAATCCCATTGTACCGCCAATACCACCTTGAAATTTAGAAAATCCATGCAATAAAAAGATAACACCTGTTAATACACGAACAATAAACAGTCCTAATTCTACATTACGTTTAAGCAACATTATTATTCCTCCTTAGTATGAGTAAAATCTTCACTACATGGCGTAGTGTATTACTATAAAAATAGCCACTTATACAATCATTATAGAAGTGACCACAATAACAAAATACTGAGTGATATCAATATAACCACAGAAAATAGTACAGTTCCTATTGGCAAACGCAAAGATTTCTCTTGATCAGGTTCAACAATACGATGAATTCGGTAATTGAGTGATGTCTCGGCAAAAGAAGAATAGATCATCCGAAAAGGTTGAGGGGAATGGTATTGCTGACGGTGAACAAGCTTTAATAATGCACCGCCTAAGCCAACAGGTGTACCCAAATGATGAACAGCATAACTATCTGCTAGAATTTCACGCGATATTTTATAATGTAACGTAATATTTCTCAATACAGGCAAAAACCATAATGCAACAGCAAACTGCCCCAACAAAAAAGTCGTTAATGGATCACGATGTCGGTAGTGAAATAGCTCATGATGCGCAACAGCTTGTTGCTCTTGTTGATCCAACATGCGAAGTAATCCATCTGATAAAATAATACGACGCCGAAAAATTCCCATCGTTAACGCCAATGGTTGCGGACAGTGAATAATCACAAATAATTTGTTCGCAGGGCTGTAGACTTCATTATATTGTGCTGACTGCTCTTCATCTTGTAGCGACTGAAAATAACGATATGCTCGGTGCGATCCTAGCCATTGATCTAACCCGTAGCCGATATATAAGACAAATGTACAAAGAACAAGACCTCTGAGTACATGCGCTACTGAAAACCAACCTTGAGCTTCCATCCAACGGTTACAGATGCGTAGCAGATCAAAAGGAATATTCCAGCCAAATATCGCATGGAGCGCATAAATAAACATAAGCCCTATCGTAAATAAAGATAGCAATAGCCCGGTATGAAGCAATCTTCTTGAACGACGTTGCCAGTGATTTACGTTTCTTTTTTCCATTGTTTGATTTTATCCTCCAAGGCGCGAATAAGTTGAGGATCTACTTCCTCCAGCACATCTACCATATGATTTACGGCGAGTGACCCGAATTCTTCCATCAATTCATGCGTCAATTCCCTGGACTGATTGTTTAAAAATTGCTCTCGACTTTCAGAAGGCTCATAATGAAAACTTCGACTTTCTCCCGTTTTCGTTAAAGCTCCTTTTTCAACCAAGCGGTTCATCACCGTCATAATGGTATTAAAACTAAGTGGTTTGGTTGTCTGAAGTGAAGCTAGAACTTCTTTAATCGTCATGGGGTGATCCATATCCCATAGAATATTCATGACTTGAGCTTCCAGTGGACCGAAAAAGCGATCCATTCCTGTTGCGCCTACTTTAAAATTTTGTATTTTCATATCCTTATGCCACCTCACTACATATAGTAGTGTATCTCTGTAGCACGCGTCAAACGTCTACCTTTTAGAGTAGAATTGATTCTTTTTTCTGCATTTCCTCTATATAAGGATACATTATACAAATAATACCAGATTAATATCGTTTTGCGAAGCTATTTTTTTGGAAATCATGATCTTATCTATAGCCCTTCTGATAAGCCACTGTCATAAATACTCTTTATGTAAAGGTCATGTTATAATTGAACTGGAATAACAAGCAATAGCTGTATAGCCACAAGCGAGTAGATCTATAATCTATTTAGAAATGAGGGCATGATGAATGAAAAAAATATGGAGTCTATTCTTGACTGGAATGTTACTTGTCGTCATCGTAAGTGCTTGTAGTAACGCATCTGCACCCGCTAATCCTTCAACTGAGAGCACTCCGGAAACGAATAATACAACCGATACGACGAATACAGAACCGGCAACACCTGCGACAACAGATACAGAATCTTCAGATATGACCACTGAACCTACTTCGACGACTGATTCTTCCACTGAAGCAACCGAGCCTGCGACGGAAAGTAATGATACTACAACCAATTCAGGATCACTGACAGAAAAAGGACCAATTGCAGCAGATAGTGTAGAAAAACGTCCTACTTACTTACCGACAGACTTCCCGATTCCCGATGATGCGGTCATCTCCACATCTCATCAAGAAGAAAACAAAGGTAAAAAATCGGTTTTGCTTATCTTTACTACTAAAGGAAGCATGGAGACTCTGTCCCAAACGTACAAACAATATTTTGATGCCAAATCTCTTACTGATGCAACATCCACAATTGATGAGAAAAACCTTATCATTCAAGGAACCGATCCTAAAACTAAACAAGTCTGGTCGATTATTGGCGGCGCTAAAACAGGCAAAGATGTTGTAGAATTGACAGTAAGCTGGTCAGAGAACTAAGTAGATACGTATTTTAAGTATTTCAAATCAACATACGCTTATACAACAAAAAGATGTGACTTCGCTCAAAAAGGAAGTTACATCTTTTTATTATTTATACTATTCATTTGATTGTATTCATTCCTATCGTTTTCATTTCGATTGATCATCTATCTTTATTGATGTTTCATCACTTTCACCGTTACTTCTACTGTATCTTTGGAGGCAGTAGGTGCACCAGTTAATGACCATTGTTGAGCTGTAACCGGTTCTGTTCCTTGTACACTCAATTGTTGTTCATTTAACGTCTGAATCGCTTGATCCATATTCACAATACGGAAGTATTCATCATACGTTTTGGCAAGGGTCTCCATACTGCTTTTTGTATGAAAAACAAGCAAAATACTATGTTGTCCTTCAATATACGTTTGTTGGGACGTATCGATCACGGCATCATCGGGAATTGGGAAATCAGCAGGTAAAATGTCTGTGGTTGGTCGCTTGGTTAGAATATCAGGAGTCACAACAGTATAAGATCCATTTTCAGTGGCAGCAAATGCAGGTGCAACGAACGAACTGGACGTTCCGACAACAAAGATGAACAACACACCTATCATGCCAACGCTCCATGATTTTCTCATGACTCACATCTCCTTCAATCTTCTGGAATAGTAAGCACCCATCTGTTGATCTTCCTACACTGTATTCATACGAACAGACCCCTTTTGCCTTTCATCACCCCTTTTTTAGAGTATACAAAGGAGCGCACACATGAATTTGTAGCGCTCCTTCGTCATAACTGCGGTCAATAGTGACCTTATCCTACTAAGCTATCTTTTTTTGAGAACGATTAAGGTCTCTATTCACAGCTTATATATAAAAGCGTTCTGCTTCATTTCAACTAACGATACCCCTTTAATATAAAGCGGAACGCTGAATATCTCAAGTCAATCATTTGTCATCTGTTGCAAGTGATGATTACGATCTCATTTGCCCCATAAATTCACTGATATCAATGCCTAATCCTTGTGCTAGACGCATACCATATTCACGGTCAGCACGGATAAAGTTACAGATTGCCAGCAATTGAGTATCTTTTTTAACCTCTTTTAAATCATTAACCAAATTTTGCAATAAATTCTCTTTTTCTTGAGCAGTATATGAACGATATTGATCTCCTGCTTGAGCAAAATCATCGGTTTTGGCAATTTTCTGACGGGTCACATGTCCTTGTTCCAATTCTACTTCAGAATCACGGTAATGCGGATCTTCTGTAGGGCCATCGGTATAGCTGTTCGGCTCGTAGTTGTACGTAGATGTATCTTGCTTGATGTTCATTTGTCCATCTCGTTGCTGGTTACGAACAGGTGCATACGGACAGTTAATTGGAATTTGAAGATAATTGGTTCCTAGACGGTGACGTTGTGTATCTGGATAAGAGAACAGACGACCTTGAAGTAATTTATCTTCAGAAGGCTCAATCCCTGGAACCAAAGCACTTGGTGAAAAAGCAGATTGCTCGACTTCAGCGAAAAAGTTATCTGGATTGCGATTGAGTGTCATCGTTCCGACCGTATGCAAAGGAAATTGATCTTCAGGCCATACTTTCGTTGGATCTAGTGGATCAAATGCATAATTATCGATATCTTTGGGCTCAATAAATTGGACTTTCAATGTCCATTCCGGGAACTCGCCTTTTTCAATATGTTCAAACAGATCACGGGTGGCATGATTGAAGTCTTTACCTTGTTGCTTTTCAGCATCGTCAGCCGTGAAAGTACGTACACCTTGCGCTGTTTCCCATTTGTATTTAATATAAGTCACTTTACCCTCAGCATTAATCCATTTGAACGCATGAACACTGAATCCATCCATTTCACGATAATTCGCTGGTGTACCATGATCTGAAAATAACCATGTCATCATATGCGTCGATTCAGGCGTGAGTGTCATAAAGTCCCAATAACGTGCTGGTGTTTGTAAATTGGTCTGCGGATCAGGCTTGAGTGAGTGAACCATATCCGGGAATTTCATTGCATCACGGATAAAGAATACAGGCAAATGGTTACCTACAATATCGTAGTTGCCTTCTTTGGTATAAAATTTAACAGCAAATCCGCGCGGATCGCGTGCTGTTTCGGGTGAACCCACACCATGAATAACCGTTGAAAAGCGTACAAAAACAGGTGTTTCTGTGCCTACTTCTTGTAAAAATTCAGCTTTGGTGTATTCCTTCATACTTTGATCGACACGGAACACTCCATGAGCGCCTGCTCCACGAGCATGAACAACACGTTCTGGAATACGTTCACGGTCAAAGTGAGCGATTTTTTCTAGCAAATGATAATCTTCTAGTAAAGTAGGTCCTCGACGACCTGCGGTACGGGAATTCTGATTGTCCCCTACAGGTGCACCCTGGTTGGTCGTTAGACGGTGGTCGTTGTTTGTCATTGTTAGAAATCATCCTCTCATCATAAATGGTCATCAATCTAATTTATAATTAGACTCATTCCAAAAGATTAGATTCATTCTAACATCTACCCTTACCACCATTCATGAGTTACCTATGAGCCTTCGATGAAGAAATGATGAAGAGCTCCCTTAATCTGCCAATCGATAACCTACGCCACGCACAGTTTCTACATATTGCGGTGCAGAAGCATTATCACCGATTTTTTTACGTAGACTTTTTACATGAACATCAACAACATTACTACCACCAAAAAATTGAGTGCCCCAAATTTCGCTCATCAAATCTTCACGAGACAATACGCCGCCTTCGCTTTCGATCAGCATAAGTAATAGATCATACTCTGTTTTGGTAAGTTCAATACGCTGTTGTGCACGATGAACGGTCATTTTTTTGCGATCGATCCATAGGTCTTTGAAAACAGTACGATGTTCAGTATCCCCTGTTGCAGGTGCCGCTGGGCGATTGCTTCCCGCACGAATCACACGTTCTACATGATACAGTCCTTCTTGCGGACGTGCAGGCCAGACCAACAATTCTTCTTCTGCCCATTCGTTCAAATCCGTCGTTAACATATCTTCACGCACAAGGAACAATGTTGGTAAATGAGAATTTTTCTCACTAAACTGCAACTTAGCAGACTCAATATCTTGAGCACCTGATGAAGAAATCAGATCAAATATAAACAAATCAGCACTGATGGCGCCTGCACCATTACTTTCCCAACGGTGAAAAACCATAACATCAAAACAACTATCTGATAGTGTACGTGTTAATTCATGTACACGGCTTGGTGCTGGACTGATAATCACTACTCGTCTTGTAATCGGGCAAGAATGTGCGATAAGATCGGCTACATTACGCATATTACGTTCAGCTACAGACCAGTTCATTAATGTATCTGTTGTTCCTAAATGATAATCATTATCAATTATTTTCGTGATTTGTTTCGACATTCTGTGCACACTCCTCTAAATACGACATGAGCATGGTGTACATCATATCCTGTTTCTTCGGCTACGGCTGCATACCATTCTACAGGTGCGTCTGTCATCACTTCATCTACAGCTCCACAGTTTTCACATACGATGTGTTGGTGATCATCCATTTTGCCATCATAACGACTTGCGGCTTCACCTAATTTTAATTCGCGAATCAAATCTTTATCTGATAAATATCTTAAAGAGTTATATACCGTCCCATATGCAAAATTATGACCACGCTCTACTAACCGATTCATAACATCAGCAGCAGTCGGGTGATCCGCAGCTTCGCAGACGATTTCATATACAGCTTTGCGCTGTGTCGTCAAGTTGATTGTTTTCATTTGGATCATTCCCTTAATTTGATTTTAGAATAAGTATAAATCCATTTAAAATTATGGTCAATAGTTTTGCAGACAATTCTGAGAATCATTATCATAAATTGGGCGGATTTGAGGCTTAAAGAGGTGCATTTAGACGGTATTAGGTAAGTGACGCTACGGCAATCGTTATTCTTGTCGTCGCTGGTAGAACGGAATCCCTTGATGTACCGCTTTGCGGTGGGGATTACGTTCTAAAGGCGAACGCTCCGCTCTTTCAGAATAATGATTCCCTCCGCTGGCGTGGGATATCACGTTGGATATTGAAATGAATGTAGGGCAAAACCTTAAATCTTGGGTGGGAGGGGAGCAGGGTAGGAATTTTAAAGATGATATTAGTTTAAATTATCTTCATCACTCTTACCTCTTACCTCTTACCTCTTACCTCTTACCTCTTACCTCTTACCTCTTACCTCTTACCTCTTACCTCTTACTAATATTATCGGGTGAATATAGGAATATTTGAAATTATTTAATGGTGAGATATTTGAAATTAAAATGTAGTGGTTATGTATATAGTTAAACTAAAAAGCCTTCCATAACGCGGAAGGCTTGAAAGGGTTATAGATTGAGTTTATTTTAGACGGTTAATACTTTTTCGATGGCTTCGATGACGTCGGATGTGAGTTGGATGCCGGATGCGCTGGCGTTTTGTTTGACTTGTTCAGGGCGACTGGCTCCAACGAGTGCGCTGGATACATTTTTTTGACGCAAGATCCATGCTAGTGCTAGATGGGTTAAAGGTATCCCTGCTTCATCAGCGATTTTTTGCAATTGTCCGATTTGAGATAGTTTTTCGTCGCTAAAGCGGTCATCATCCCATTTGAGTTTAGCGGCACGGCTATCGGATGGAATATCGGTTTTGGATGTATATTTACCTGTCAATAATCCTTGGGCAAGCGGTGAATAGACGACTTGTCCGATACCGTATTTCTCACCAAGTGGAATGACTTCTTCTTCTATATAACGGTTAAACATATTATAGACTGGTTGATTGACAACAATACGATCTAGCAAATAACGATCTGCTACACCCACCGCCGCTTGCATCTGAGCAGCTGTCCACTGACTGACACCTACATATAATACTTTGCCCTGACGAACAAGATCATCGAGTGCACGTAATGTTTCTTCGATCGGTGTCTCTGGGGAAAAGCGGTGGCAATAATAAAGATCAATATAATCATGCCCTAGACGTTTAAGACTGGCATGACATTGTTCGGTAATATGTTTGCGGGATAACCCTTTGTCGTTCGGTCCATCGCCCATATCGCCAAATACTTTGGTTGCCAGTACATACGATTCACGAGGATAGTCTTTAAGTGTAGCACCTACCACTTTTTCAGCTTCTCCATGCTCATAGACATTTGCAGTATCAAAAAAGTTAATCCCTAAATCATAAGCTTCACGAATCGATTGAACCGCATTTTCTTTTTCCACATATCCTCCGTAAGTGAGCCAACTGCCCAGGCTAATTTCACTTACTTTCAAGCCACTACCACCTAATCTGCGATAATTCATTGTCATTGTAGATATGCCTCCTTGGATATGTAGTTATTAATAACGCTTACAAATGATTGCTTTTTTATTTTACCTTTCTCCAGAGATTAAGCAAGCATATTGCGGTTTATATAGTAAGATAGACCCAAATGAGAACTTTCATAAAGCTTCCATTGATGCATCCAACTCATTACTTTTTACGTATGAGTGTATAGGGAATATACAAAGATTCTACATATTGGCCATTTAAGATTCTGAAGGAGGATTTATCTATGCTACAAAGACGCTTTTTCCGTATAGGTGCTGGGGTTGCGCTTATACTCTTGATTGTCTATTTAGGAACACTGGTTGACTTTATTTTTACCCCAATCGCTTCGTTAATTAGCCTCACCATCGTTCCACTGTTGATCACAGCTTTTCTATACTATCCACTACGTCCACTCGTTAATTATTTAGAAAAAAAGAAGTTAAAACGTTCTTTATCTATTTTATTGATGTATCTGGCGGTTATTATCGTTTTAGCCATCTTTTCTATTATCGGCTGGCCGACATTACGAGATCAGGTCTCAAGTTTTATCGAAAATGCGCCTAGATTTACACAAAGTATTATTACGCAGATCCAGCTATTACAACAGAATCCAACGATTCAGCAATATATCCCTGCTGAAAACAATCAAGAGTTGATTGCTAAATTAACAGAATATTTGAATACGATCTTTGATTGGTTATCTGTTCATATTTCAAGTATGTTCTCGTTTATTTCTAACTTTGTACTTGTTGTGGCTACTGTTCCTATCATGTTGTACTATTTGCTTAAAGATGACAAACGGTTGTCACCTCAATTGCTCAAACTTTTTCCAGCTGGACATAAAGAAGATGGAAAAGCGATGTTGGATGAAATGGATGATTCATTAAGTAGCTTTATCGCAGGTCGAGTACTGGTTAACTTGGCACTATGTGTGCTTCTGTATATTGGTTTCTTGATTATTGATCTACCATATTCATTATTACTTGTATTTTTAGCTTTCTTCTTAAACTTTATTCCTTATATCGGTGCCATTTTGTCTGCTGTTCCGGTAGCGATTGTGGGTTTGATCGAATCCCCTGCTATGGGAATCTGGGCAATTGTGATCGTGATTATTGCACAAATGGTTCAAAATAACTTGCTTGAGCCGATTATTTTCGGGAAGCAGTTGGATATTCATCCGTTTACGATTGTTGTGCTCTTATTGGTAGGTGGCGATATGGGTGGTATTCTGGGAATGTTGCTTGTTATTCCATTGTATATGGTTGTGAAGATTGGGATCGTGCATATCTATGGTATGTATTTGAAAGATAAAATGAATCATAATTTCGAAGATAATCCGAACAAACCGAATAACGATTCTATTTTTAAATTGTAATCCCATCATAAAAGACAAAAAACGAGCATCCTGTTGCATCAGGAGCTCGTTTTTTGTTTTTTCCTACTTGTTTTTTCCTACTATAGTATAGAAAGCATTTTATGAATTAAACGCAGTCGTTACTGTTTCTTCAACCTGACGCAATACATTTTCCAATTGAGCTTCATCCGCATAAGGCGCACTACCGAAGATCAAATGCCCTACACTTTCAATACCTACGAATCCAAAAATTCCTGTTGTTGATGTGATTTTGAGACCATCTGTCATACCCACTTGATCATAGATTTCATTCGTCTGACCATGTGTGTTAATAATAAGACCTTTTTTACCAGTAAGCAATTGAGCAACGCCTGTTTCTCCGTAACCGTAAGCAAATCCGTAAGCAAATACGCGATCTACATAGCCTTTCAAAATTGCAGGAAGACCTGTCCACCAGATCGGATAAATAAAGGTAATTGCGTCAGCCGCAGTAATGTATTCTTGCTCAGTTTTGATATCTGCTGGTGTATTACCAACTTTCATCGCTTCTGTGTCTGCTTCTGTTAATACTGGTTGGAAATTGAGTGCATATAGATCACGAACAACCACTTTATGCCCTTGCGTTTCTAAGGTGTGTACCATTCTTTTCAAAATAGCTTGATTAGTACCTTCTTGATGGGGATGAGCAAATACGATTAAATGTTTCATGAATGACATTCTCCTTATTAGATAGATATCTATATATTTTTATAAAAAAAGGCTCTCACCATCTCAAAGCCCTGAGTACACGCGTTCTAATAAATACTCAAATTGTTCTTGCTCCTGTTCACTTAGACGACTATAGACTTTATGATTGATAGCTTCAGATACTTGATTGAAGATAGGCTCTAATTCCCATCCTTTATCTGTTAAATGAACCATCGTTATGCGCTGGTCTTCATCATTTTTGAGACGCTTTACATAACCTAACTTCTCAAGTTTGTTGACCAGTACGGTAACGGTTGGTTGAGTACGATGCACTTTCTGTGCTAGCGTGTTAACAGATAAGCTACCTTTTTCACTGTACAAAAAGCAAAGGATATCTCCGTGAGAAGGAACAACATCTGTAATATTGTTCTTTGCTAACTCTGTGATAATCAGCTTGTTAACGTCGTCGCGAATTTTAGAAATGATTGCACATGCGTTGTAATTTAACATAATTTTATATTACATAGATATCTATGTATTTGCAAGTATTATTTATTATGATCTTATTTCTATGAATTATTCTGAAGAATGAGTGTAATATTCTTCTGACTGGGTAATAATACAGTAAATACTAAATTGCTAAGATAAGGGGTCGACTATTATGGATAACGAATCTACAAAATCAATTATTACAGGTGCAATTGCTGGGGCATTAATTGGTGCAGGAACAGCACTTCTATTCTCTACTCCACAAGGTGAAAAAATTCGTACTCGTGTAGCAGAATTGACTGATCTTGTTGTTGAGAACGCTCCAATGTTGAACGAACGTGGACATGTTCTTGCTGAAAAAGGTCAAGAAGTTGTGGGTATGGTTAAAGAATCTTTAGATGGTGTTAAAGATTTGAAAGATGAAGCTCAATCTGCAACTCAAGAAGTTAAAGGCGAAATTCAAGGCTTCAAAAACTCACATACAAGCTAATTGCAATTTATACATTTTAATACCAAAAAGCCCCTCTATGTTAAATAGAAGGGCTTTTTTGATTATCAAAAAGGGTTTTATCGTATATACAGGTTACCTATTTTATGATGTAAAGTAATGTCCTTGTTCTAGATCTTCAAGTAATGAAGGATGTGTCGGTTGCCATCCTAAGGTTTTTTGAGTGGATTGACTAGAGCGAGGAATATCCAAACCCGCAAGCGCTCCAAGAAAACCAAAGTGATCTTGTGCTTCTTCCTGTGCAATACTCACTACAGGCAAATCCAAATGTTTGCCAATTATAGTGGCTATCTCTCGAAAAGCTATTCCTTCGTCGCCTACCCCATCTAACCGCGAACCTGCTTCAGCCTGTTCTAAAGCAAGCCGGTATAAATGAGCAGTATCCAATCTGTGTACAGCAGGCCAGCGATTATTGCCTTCTGCGATATAGGCTGAAACCCCTTTGGTTCTAGCAATCTCAATAAGCTGTGGTATAAAGCCAGTATCTCCTTCACCATGAACAGAAGGGCAAAGTTCGATAATCGATGTGCGCACTCCACGTTTCGCTAATGATAAAGCGACATTTTCAGAAGCAATTCCGTTAAAATGAGCTGTGGTCACAAATGGCTTGCCAGAGCCTTCAAGTACCGCTCCTATCGCTTCAATCACTTGTAGATCTGTTGCAAGAGCACCTTCAAAATCTGAAAAATCATGTTTAAACGCTAAATGAATGACGCCGTCTGCACTAGCCACTCCTTGTTGTAGACGATCTGCCTGATCAATATCTCCTCGATACGCTTCAGCACCAGCTTCTTTTAATAATTGAGCACTCCGATCTGAGCGAGCTAAACCAACGACCGTATGACCGGCAGCAATAAGCTCACGAACAACAGCAGAACCGATATATCCTGTAGCTCCTGTGACAAAAACATGCATAATCTTATTCTCCTCATCTAATGAACGATTGAAATAATATTCCTAGACTATTTACCAGGCTACTACACCATTCTCATCTGAAAATGTTCCTGTGGGGCCATCTGCTCCAATAAGCGCAAGACGAACAGCTTCACGAGCGCCTTCTTCTACACTACGTGTACCTGCAAAGTTATTCAGTGCTGTTGAGGTGAATCCAGGACAAGCAATATTCACTTTAATCGGAGTCGATTCCAAAGCGAAAGCAAAAGCAAGGGTGATCGCATGAAGTGCTGATTTGGAAGCAGAATACGTACCGAACATAGCTCGATGCGGATTGTCTGGATTGGAATTCCATGTTAGCGATCCGCCAGAGCTACCGATATTCACAATCCGTCCTGCTGGTGCTTGATGTAGAAGTGGCAACATCGCTTGCGTCAGAGCAATCACACCGAATACATTCGTTTCAAATACCACCCGAATATCTTCAATCGGTGCTACCGTCAACAGACCGGATTGCACACTTGCTGGAAAAGCCCCATCTGCTTTGCCCGGGTGGGAGATACCTGCATTGTTAATCAACACATCAAGACGACCATACTCACGCTGGATATGCTCGGCAGCGGATGTAACGGAATTAGCATCTGTTACATCCAATTGTAGCGCATGAGCATCCTTCCCTATGCTATTTGCAGCTGTTTCACCATTCTCCAACTGACGTGAACCGATCAGTACCGTAAACCCTTTAGCCACCAGATCTTTTGCAATTTGAAGACCAATTCCTTTATTCGCTCCACTTACCAAAGCAACCTGTTTATTATTCATGAGGATCTCCTTTGTACTGATAAATGTATTTTTATAGGTTGACGTGTCAACCTGAATACAATTTAACACGTTGAAGTTGACGTGTCAACCATGCTATTATACTTTTATGGATAATCACGAGATCAATCAAGAAGAAATGAAAATATGGCATATGTGGAAAGGTACTTTTCATACCATTTTCGGACGTGTCGTTAAAGAAATGTCGGATCACACCGGGCTATCAGAAAGTGACTTTGGAATACTGGATCGATTGATTCTTTTGGGAGAAGGCAAACTTCGCCAACAAGAACTTGCCGATTCTATGGATTGGGATAAAAGTCGGTTGTCTCATCATCTAAAACGTATGGAAAAACGTGAGTTAGTGGTACGAAATCCGCTTGATACCGATCGTGGTGTGCAAGTTGAGATTACATCTGAAGGCAAATTAGCACTGGATAATGCGCGTCCTTTTCTCTCCAAAGCGATACGCAAACATTTTTTTGAACAATTAACAGATCAAGATATTGAGGTTATTACCAAGTTAGCTGAAAGAACTAAAGAAGACCTTTAGGCATAAAAAAAGGCAAAAAGAAGCATTAGCACATTCGCTTCTTTTTGCCTTTTTGATACGGAAAGGAAGATGTTATGAGTATTAATCCCAATATCGCTGAAGTCGCTTCTTTGTTAGCAGAACCTTCACGAGCAACGATACTGACCAGTCTGATGGATGGACGTTTTCATACAGCAAGTGAACTGGCATTGATGACTGGTATTACGCCACAGACGGCTAGTTTTCATTTATCCAAATTAATCGAAGGACGACTGATTACTTTTGAAAAACATGGACGGCATCGGTATTATCAGTTAGCGAATCAGGATATTGCTTCTATTTTGGAGTCCTTTCTAACCCTATCTTCTCCGCCAGAAGTCCGTTCGCTGCGTCAATCCAGTCAAGTGCAATCGTTACGTGAAGCCCGTACTTGTTATGATCATCTAGCTGGCAAATTAGGTGTAGATCTGACTGATACAATGCTTGCGAATCAATATATCACTACAGGCGAGACAGAATTTATTGTCACCGCTAAAGGTGAAGTCTTTTTTGCACATTTCGGTCTGGATTTGTATATGCTCAAGCGCAAACGACGTGCTTTTTCTCATGCCTGTCTGGATTGGAGCGAACGTCGACATCATTTAGCAGGCGCTCTGGGACAAGGATTGATGCATCAACTGTTTGATCTTGGATGGATTGTACGTGTCCCTTCTATTCGTGCTGTTCAAGTTACAGAGCAGGGTGCTCAAGGTTTTAAAAGTGTATTTGATCTGTAAATCATAGATATACTACTGTACGTTTACGTTAGAAATGCTTATCCTACACGATTTCTATCCAAAAAACGTACAGTCTGACCTATAGATAACGTCTATTTTATAAGCGTTGCTGATCTCTTTTTAGATTGAAATTGCCGATTCACCAGATAAATGCCTACTATAATAAATAATCCTCCCACAATGCTGGAAACATACAACATCTCTCCTAGCAATAACCAACCGGATAATACACCGAAAAAAGGAGCTAAAAACAAAAAAGAACTCGTTTTACCGGGATCGCCATGTTGAAGGACATAATACCAGACTGCAAACTGAACAATCGATGAGAAAATACTCAACCATAACAAGATCAAGATCGACTCTTTATTCCAGATAAAAACAGGATCTTCTAATAGTAGACTCAGTAGTAGTAAAATAATGCCTCCGCATAACATCTGATACGCAGACAATACCCATGTATCGAACAACGTCCCCCACCTTTTCACCAGCAAAGTAGCCATCGCCCAGAATACAGCTGAACACAACCCGAATACAATGCCTATTTTCCATTCAATCTGCGCGCCAACAGTAATGCTCACACCGATCACGCCCAATACAACACCGATCCACTGATACCATTTGTACCGCATACCCATAAAGATCGTACCCAGTACAACGACTAATAATGGATTGGTAAATGTTAAGATCGACGACTCACCCGCAGTAATGGTGCGTAGACTTATAAATACACAACCCATTACCCCTGCTGTCTGCAAAGCACCAATCAGCCCCATTTTCAGCCAAATCGTAGGGCTTTGAGGATGAGGTCTTCGCAATACCAGCACAATCACTACCATAATGATTCCTGCTAATACAAACCGTAAACCCGCCAAAAAAAGCGGTGAAGCGTAATGTAGCCCTATTTTTCCGACTGCAAATGAAGAACCCATCAAAAAAGTGGTTAACACAATCAGCGCTGAAAATTTCCAAATATTCATCTCGACTCTCCTGACTTTGCTCTATTCTCTCTACTCTGCTGATTATAATTGCAAAACATTTCAAATATGATCGAAGTATGGAATACATTATTCATTATAATTTTAATACAGAGTTTACAAAACTCGGACTTACACCTAACATTGCCACCCTACAATAAGTGAGTAGTCAAAAAAAAACATAAACGTATGGTCCTTTAATTAGGGGGAGGAGATTTAAACGATGTCTAGAAAACTGCCAATTTTATTATTTACACTGACGATGATTCTTGTGCTTGCTGCTTGTGGTTCTAACACAGGTACTACAGGGTCAGGGTCAACAACTGGTACTACAGGAGAAGCTTCCACAGGTACAGAACTTAGCGGGTCCGTGCTTGCTGTAGGATCGACTGCATTGCAACCATTGGTTGATCAAGTCGCTCAGAAATTCATGGCAGATTCAAAATATGCTAACGTCTCCGTTCAAGTACAAGGTGGCGGTAGTGGTACAGGTTTAACTCAAGTATCCGAAGGTCAAGCAAACATTGGTAACTCTGATGTATTTGCAGAAGAAAAATTAGATGCTGATAAAGCAAAAGAATTGGTTGATCACCAAGTAGCAGTTGTAGCGATTGCAACAGTAGCTAACGAAGCAGCTGGTGTAACGAACTTAACAAAACAACAATTGGTTGATATCTTCACAGGTAAAGTGAAAAACTGGAAAGATGTTGGTGGTAAAGATCAAGCGATCGTTATCGTTAACCGTCCAAGTAGCTCCGGTACTCGTGCAACTTATGAGAAATTTGCTTTGGGTCAAAAAGTAGAAGATTTAGCGGGTTCGATTCAAGAAGATTCTTCAGGTACAGTTAAGAAATTAGTAACTGAAACACCTGGTGCAATTGGTTACCTAGCTCTTTCTTACCTTGATGATAGCCTTAAAGCTATTCAATATGATGGTGTAGATGCTAGTGTTGAAAATGTTGAAAGTGGTAAATATCCTGTCTGGGCTTACGAGCACATGTATACAAAAGGCGAGCCTGATGCAGCAACTAAAGCTTTGCTTGATTACATGTTGACTGACGAAGTACAAAACGGTGATGTTAAAGACCTTGGATATATCTCTATCTCTGGTATGCAAGTAAAACGTGATGTTGAAGGTAAGATCACGAAGTAATGAATGAAACATTCTGTGAAAAGAGGAAACTTACGTTTCCAAGGCAATAGCTGGAAGAGGCGGACTATCCGCCTCTCTTTTCACGTTTAATATAGCACAAAATTTTCTAATCATTACCATTTAAGTTTAAGAAAAGAGGTTTTAACGTATGGAGCAATCCAACACAACTCCAAGAGAAGCACGGAGGCGCGCCTGGCCTATGGAAAAGCATCGCGTAGAAGACTGGATCGGTAGAATCTACACGTCTATCTGTGTCGTATTTCTGATTGCTGTTATTATATCTATTGTTTATTTTGTAACATCTAAAGGTGTGGCTACCTTTGCAGTCAACGGCGTAAGTCTTAAAGAGTTCTTCTTGGGTACGAATTGGAATCCTCAAGCAGACACTCCTTCTTTTGGAGCATTACCGTTTATTACAGGTTCATTTATGGTTACTCTGTTAGCGGCATTGATCGCTAGTCCACTGAGTATCTCGGCAGCTTTATTTATGACAGAGATTGTGCCTAGCTTTGGGAAACGTATCCTTCAGCCAGCGATCGAATTGTTATCAGGTATTCCTTCAGTTGTATACGGATTTATCGGTTTAAGTGTTATTGTACCGTTTCTACGTGAACATGTAGGCGGGCAAGGAATTGGGATTGGCGCAGGAGCACTGGTATTGTCGATTATGATTTTGCCAACCATTACGAGTGTTGCTGCGGATGCTCTCGCTTCTCTGCCACGCGGATTACGTGAAGCTTCTTATGCACTAGGTGCTACACGCTGGCAAACGATTTACCGTGTTGTTTTACCAACGGTTATGCCTGCATTGTTAACTGGTATTGTACTGGGTATGGCTCGCGCTTTTGGTGAAGCTTTGGCTGTACAGATGGTTATCGGTAACTCACCACATATCCCTACGTCCTTACTGGAATCTGCTTCAACTCTAACCAGCGTAATTACACTGGGTATGGGTAACACAGCGATGGGATCTATTCAAAATAATGCGTTGTGGAGTATGGCGCTTGTCTTGATGTTGATGACATTTGTCTTCGTCTTGATTATTCGTCTACTTGAAAGGAGAAACCGGTTATGAGCACAGTAAAAGTCAATCAAAAAGCTAGAAAACGCGCGAAAGCTACAGATAAACTGGCTACTGTGCTCATCGTTACTTTTGCTATGGCGATTGTAGCGATTCTTCTTGGATTACTTGGTTTTATTTTATTCCGTGGCCTAGGGCATATCAGTTGGAACTTCTTAACCTCTGTTCCACAGACGATGCGTGCTGGCGGCGGAATAGGGCCTCAATTATTTAACTCATTATTCCTATTATTCTTAACGATGCTAATTACCGTTCCTTTAGGTCTTGGAGCAGGTATTTACATGTCTGAATATGCAAAGCCGGGTAAACTAACTAACTTTATCCGTCTAGTGGTTGAAGTGTTGTCTTCATTCCCTTCGATCGTTATCGGTTTGTTCGGATTATTATTACTTGTAAATACATTCAATCTTGGTTTCTCCTTACTATCCGGTGCACTTGCATTAACGATCTTTAATTTACCGTTGATGGTACGGATTACGGAGCAAGCTTTTGCAGGTGTACCGAAAGAGCAAAAAGAAGCAGGGCTTGCACTGGGTCTGTCCAAGTGGAAAATCATCACTTCGATTATGTTGCCTGTAGCGATTCCGTCTCTTATTACAGGTACGATTTTAGCGTCAGGTCGTGTATTTGGTGAAGCAGCAGCTTTGCTTTTCACAGCAGGGATGAGTACTCCACCACTAGACTTTACGAACTGGAACCCATTTAGCCCACGTTCGCCAATTAACCCTCTTCGTCCAGCTGAGACATTAGCGGTATATATTTGGAAAGTAAACAGTGAAGGTATTGCTCCAGATGCTACACAGATCGCAGCAGGTGCTTCGGCTGTACTTGTAATCATGGTGTTAATCTTCAATCTGTTAGCACGTTTCTTGGGACGTACTCTTTATCGTTATATGACAGCTTCAAGACGAATGAGTTAATATGTGATCTGGTTTGTAGGGTGAATTAAAGGAGGAATTTCTCAATGGCATTACCTTTTAGTACAGAAGATTTAAGTATCTATTATGGCGAGTATCAAGCTGTTAAAAATATAAGCATGTCGTTCCCAGCACAAAGTGTAACTGCACTGATCGGCCCTTCAGGTTGTGGTAAATCTACATTTCTTCGTTCATTGAATCGAATGAATGATGAGATCGCAGGTTCACGTACAACAGGGCATATCTGGATGGATGGGATTGATCTTACTGCATCCTCTACCGATGTGATCAAGCTTCGTCAACGGATTGGTATGGTATGGCAACGTCCTAACCCATTTTTCAAATCGATCTATGAAAATATTGCATTTGGTCCACGTTATTATGGCACCAAAAACCGTAAACAACTGGATGAAATCGTAGAGTCTAGCCTACGCAAAGCTGCACTATGGGATGAAGTGAAAGATCGGTTAAAAGAATCAGCGTTATCGTTGTCCGGTGGACAGCAACAACGTCTTTGTATCGCACGTGCATTATCGGTTACACCACAGATTTTGTTATTGGATGAACCGGCTTCTGCACTTGATCCTGTATCAACAGGTAAAGTAGAAGAATTGATCAGTGAACTCAAAGATGAATTGCGTATCGTTATCGTAACTCACAATATGCAACAAGCAGCACGAGTATCGAATTATACAGCGTACTTCTACTTAGGTAAATTGATGGAACACGGAGAAACGGATACGATCTTCACCAATCCAACACAACAATCCACTCAAGATTATATTATGGGACGCTTCGGATGAAGCGTCTTTTTTTATGTCTATATCTCCTATACATACGAACAGAACCTTAAACGGCATGTAAGGAAAGTTTAAGGTAAATCGATAGTTTGGATCTACGTCTATCCTTTATGCTTGAGCCATCTATTAAAGGACGGTGACTGATATTGTCTATGCTCATACTTCGTAAAGGAATAACGTTGAATCATTTTCAGCTTAAATTACTGGGAATATTATTCATGGTTTTTGATCATGTGCATCAATTTTTCTATATCGATGGAATACCAATGTGGTTTACATGGTTAGGTCGAATTGTTGCGCCTATTTTTTTATTTTTAAGTGCAGAAGGATTTCATTATACGCGTAATCGGTTCAAGTATTTACTGCATTTGTATATTGGATTTGTCGGGATGAATATCGTAAGTCAAGGATTGCAAACTACTTTCCCTTCAGACCATATGCTGATCAACAATATTTTTGGAACGTTATTTCTAGCGGTGCTTTATATGCTGATGATTGATCGATTGATCCAAAGTATCAGGCATCATCGCTGGTGGAATATGCTAGGTACAATAGGACTGATGATGATTCCTGTTCTTTTGAGTTTTGTAGCGATTAGTCTATTATCGCAAGAACATATTTCGTCATGGAGTCTTTATATCATGTATGTATTACCTATACCTATATTGGTTGAAGGTGGGTACTTCTTTATTTTACTTGGCGTCATGTTCTATGTATTACGCAAATATCGTATCGGGCAAATGATTTTTTTCATTTTATTTTCGCTGATGATAGGCTTGCTATCCGGTGCTTCTCTACTAGATTTGGATACTAATTTTCAATGGTTAATGATCTTCGCTGTCATTCCACTTTCTCTCTACAACGGTGAAAAAGGACGTAGTATGAAATATTTCTTCTATCTATTCTACCCTGCTCATATTTATTTCCTTTATATCCTGGCTTATTATATTCAGCGTTGATCCCAAAGATACAAATAACGGATATCGTTCGTCTTATAATCAAGAACGATATCCGTCTGAGTAATGAAATTTAATAAATTTTAATCTATTTCTTAACTATGTGGAGGTGATCTTATGGCTGATCGCTTTATTTTTGCAGGTGTTATTATTGTCGTCGTGGTGATTGCACTTGTAGTCGTTGCTGAACTACCGATTTATCAATTTAATCAGATGCCACGTTAACTACTTGTGTCGATCATGGCTCACAATATTATTCAGAGGATGCTCCGAATTGGAATGTAAAGATGCGCACACCTTTTGAAAGTTTGAGATAGACATCATGCTTTCCAGTCACGCCTGTGATAGATGTCTGCTCTGTACTCCAATGCTGTTCTCCAGATGCACTCGCAAGCACAATAGCGCCTACACTTGCTTGATCTACCTGATCCAATGCAATCTCTATCTTCGCTTGATCTTGGGTCGTCGCCATTCGAACCTCAACGTGTTCTACACCTGTACCAAAATCGACATCTTGAAAAAGTATCCATGCCTCATCTGTGATCGCTTCGATGACTGCTCCGCCTTCTTTGGATTCGCCCAGCTGTACATGATGATAGTTATCGTAATTCACAGCTTGTGTAGTAAACGTGAGATCACGCGCAGGAATCACTTCTCCATTGACTTTGATACTCATTTGCTGAGCAATATCTGCTGAAGAACGTCCGATCATCAATGTATACGTACCTGCTTCTACACAATACCGATCACGTGTTACATCCCAGAATGATAGTTCTTTCACAGGTATCGTAAAATGCACGGTCTGTGATGTTCCAGCTGCTAGATGTATACGGCGGAAGGCTTGCAACGTTTTGATTGGACGCTTCACACGCGAATGATCAGCATGTGTATACAATTGCACCACTTCTTCGCTATCCATCTCGCTGATATTTTTGACCTGTACCGATAATTCGATCACTTCGTCCACTTCTAATTCAGACGAGACCACTTGAATATCACTATACTGGAAGGTCGCATATGTTAACCCATGACCGAACGGATACAATACATCTCCTTCAAAATACTGATATGTTCTACCTGTGCGGATAATATCATAATCTCGAATATCACTCAGTTGTTCTTCTGAACGATACCATGTCATATTCAGGCGACCTGCTGGAGCATAATCTCCGTATAATACATCAGCTACCGCATTTCCTAATTCTTGCCCTACATGAGATAAATAGATAATCGCAGGAATATGTTCTTCTACCCACTCCATCGCAAATGGATAACTTCCCACCACTACGACTATGGTATTAGGATTCGCTTTGTATACTTCTTGTACCATGTGGAGTTGGGATGCCGCTAATTCTAAGCTTGGACGATCAATCTCTTCTTTACCATTAATCAATGGATTGTTGCCGACAAATACGATAGCTGTTTCTGCTTCTTTGGCTGCTGCGATTGCTTGCTCTAATCCATTTTCAACGATTGTCTTTTCAAAAGAAGCATGTTCTTCTAGCGATTCCGGTGTGTCTATGATCGTTAATTGCCCGGAAGTCGGATTGACCGAAACGGTTTTACCATTCCAGGTTGTTATAGCTGTCGTTCCATTCGCTTGAGGTTGAAGTCCAAATACTTCTTTTACAAACCAACCATACGCTTCATCAGCAGAAGCTGTCACGATGCCTTGATCATCATTGCTTGTCCAATATTTATGATTAGGCGCACGTAGCGTATAACTGCCGAATCCCCAATCAGACAATTCGAATACAGTCTGCTCTGTTGTAGACTCGCTAGCAGCACTCAGTACACCTGTAATCGGTTTGTTCGATTGAATATCATTAGGATTAGCTGATGTGACTGAAGCTGTTACAGACTCTTGTACAGGATCAGGTTGGATCGACAATGGTGCTCTTGTTGCTGTCGACGTTAAAGTAATTCGATCATTACCATCTTGATATGATACTTTGCTATTCACTTTCTGTTGAATACCTTCAAGTGCAGTAACGGCATAAGGTAATGTACCAGAGTACCAATCACGATAGACTGCATTTCCCAGTTCACCGATCACAGCTACATTTCCAGTTGCTGTTTTGGATAATGGTAATGTCTGATTGTCATTTTTGAGGAGTACTATCGACTTGCGTGAAGCTTCAAGGGATAATGCTTTGGCTTCTGCGGTCATCATAGCTTCTTCGCCGATATGAGCATACGGATTCAATTCCGCAGGATCGAATTCACCAAGCAGAAAACGAACACGGAATGTGTTAAATAATGCTTGATCGATATCTTCAAATGTAAGCTGACCATTCGCCAAAGCTTCACACAAAGCTGTTTTGGACAGTTCAGGATCATCAGTAATACTATCTATTCCTGCTTTGACCGATTCCGCAACACCCGGGGTATGAGAGTCATAATAATGATGATCATTTTTGATACCCATCACATCGCCTGCATCGCTAACGATAAATCCGTCCATTCCCCATTCGCCTTTAACCACTTCATTCACCAGTGGATGTAAAATAGCTGGCGTTCCATTGATCGAATTATAAGCCGTCATCATCGACTTTGCTCCGCCTTCTACAAAAGGCTGTTCAAATGCTTTTAGATAATATTCACGCATATTCCGTGGATCGATACTGGAAGAACCACTGCCACGTTCCACTTCATTATTATTGCCAAGAAAATGCTTTAACGTAGCTACAGCTTTGAGATATGTAGGATGATCTCCTTGAATACCTTGCACTAAATGACTGGTTAATTCTCCTGTTAACTTAGGATCTTCTCCATAAGCTTCTTCGTTACGTCCCCAGCGTGGATCACGTTCCATATCTACCGTCGGTGCCCACAACGTTAGACCATTCACTTCTGGATTGCGTTTGTAGACTACACGCGCTTCATCTGAGATTACATTACCGATTTTTTTCATCAATTCAGCATCCCAAGTACAAGCTAATCCTGTCGGTTGCGGGAAAAAGGTAGCTTCACCTAGCCATGCGATTCCATGTGCCGCTTCTGTACCGTGTTTATATCCGCCTAGACCTAGACGTTCAACAGCAGGCTGATATTGCAACATGGATTCAATCTTTTCTTCATCGTTCAAACGAGACACCAAATCGTGTACACGTGTATCAATATCTAGCGTATGATCTTGAAATGGGTGTTTCTGAATCTGTTCCATATTATTATATCTCCTTTAAGTTTATCGTTATTTCAGTGAACATTGGAAGGTTATTTCATTTTATTTTGTTTTTCTTTTCGTACCTCATTGTTATATTAAAACAAACTATTTCTAAAAGAAAGCCCTTACATACCAAATCACCCATGAGTAATTAGCGTAATAATTAGTGATGCCATACAAACAAAAAAAGAACAGTTTCCTCTGTAAAGGAATACTGTTCTCAGTGACTTTTTTTATTTTAACAAATCAGATAATGGATCACGTGCAGGCGATGAAGTCGTATGGGAAGACGGTAATGAATTGGATGGAGAGCCTGTGATCGAAGCGATCGGATCTTTGTTAACATCTGCGCTATCTAAGCCTAGACGCTTGGTCATCATATCGTTAATACCGGATAATTTGACCGTATAATCTTTACAGCTTGCAATAATATCACGGTTTGATTGTTCCGAGTTATCCAGTGCAGACATCAGATCATTGATCGCTTGATTGACTGAATCCAATGACATTGCAGGCTTTTTGAGTAGTTCAGCCGAACGCTCACTATTCACTTTGAGCATTTCAGCATTGCGCTTGAATTGATCTTCGATCGTCTGATTTACACTTTCTACTGCATTCGCTACACGTTCTTGATCTTCGATCGCCAGCGCAATCATCGCTGAAATTTTGATCAAGTTCGCGGCTTTGTAGACCGAATCATTGACCGAATCAATCAATTTGTCGTTGGTATCATTCACGATATCGGTTGCAGCAATCGCTTGGTTAAACAACATAATATTTTCAGTCATGGATTGAATACGAGTGACCACTTTACGTAGACCCCGTTCTAAGTATACTTTGCGAGGAGCATTTTCAGGCTTCTGAATTTCAGCTTCAAATAAATCTTTAAGCTTGTTACCCATCTCAATCTTATATTGGAGTTGATAAATCTCTTCTAATGAATTGCGTTTGAGTGTACGCATACTGATCATATTTTCTTCCAGATTATCTTTACCATCTCGAAGTCCAATTACGATCGCATCTACATTTGTTTTGACAGACTGGTATTTGTATACATAATTTTTGATAGGAGATTTACGTAACAATTTACCGAATAATCCTACATTTTTACTTTGCTGTAATTCTTCACACTCGTTACGAAGCGATAGGATCAAGTTAGACACTTCTTTGGACTTACCGCTCATAAGATCATTGACCGGACGGTCTAGCATCTGTAGCGTCTGTCCTGCACGCTCTTGCGTCTGCATACCGAGCTTGCCCACTTCATCCATCAATGTATCTAACTGCATTTGATCCGCTTGCGATACCCGCTGAATAATCATAGATGCTTCTTTCATGACTTTGTGTTCGTCTTCTTTTTTTAAAGTAATAGGTTGACTTGCCATAAGTTCTTCCTCCTTATTATCAATAAACATCTTCTTCATACTGAAATAGATATTGTACCGTCAATCAGGAGTAGCGTTGGTGAAGAAGTTCTGCCCTTGTCTGTAACTCCATCAAGTCTTTATGTTCTATCGTTTTGACGATATGTGTAATTCGGCTATCTACATCTCGAATACCATCGAGTAATACACGTCTATTTTTGGACTTGGCTTCACCACTGAGTCGCAAAAAGGGATTAATGATACTGTTTAAATCTTTCAGCACCAGTCGTTTTACCGTATGGTTGATCTCATCATTATGAAGCTCACCTAGCATCGGCAATACGCGTTGTAATCGTAAAAACAACGAACAGGACTTTTCAACAATCTCATTATCCAGATTGTCTTTCTGCCCTTCAGAGATGACCATATCTTCTAATACCGCTAAATATTCTAGCACCGGTTGAAAAATCGGCGGTACGGCTTCTTGTTCCACAACAGGTGTAGGGCTAGAGGAAGATAGACGATTGGCAGGACGTTCTTCTGTAAGGGTCGGCACAAGAGGTTGATCGGTTGTGAGCGTGTCTTGTACATGAACAGGTTCTGCGAGTGGTTTCTCTAGATTAGCGGTAGGATTACTGCTTAGCTTCGCCCAGACCACACCAGCTAACGTCCCTACAACCGGGAAGATTAATGTAATATAGTCTTCTGTAAACCAAAATCCTGCTAATATTCCTGCTAGATAACCTACGATACCACCTACGGTTGATTTACCAAACGTTTTCCAAAACGTCATTACGGTTCGCCTGCCTTTCGTCTAAAATCACAATGCGCTATTGAATAACATATCTAATAACATACGGTTTATAGTCAAGATTGTTCCAATTTACGAATTAATACAGGTTGCTCTACATAGCTCGCCAGAATACCAAACTCTGGATTCTGCTTTTCTACAGCATGACCTAATGCTAATTTGACAGCTAAATAAGGGAAGTCGACACCACTCAGACAGGAGATATGCAATCCACCAGACATACGAGGATTGATCTCTAACACTTTGGGAATATCGCCTTGGTACTTCAGTTGTAAATTATAATTATACGGAATCTTATAGAACTGCGCCACTTCCTCCGCAAGTCGAATCAATTCCGGTACATTCTCAAGTAAACGTGCACGTCCGCCATCGGCTTTGCGGCGAGGGACAGCCGCTAACAATTCTCCTGTTGGAGAAGCCAGACAATCGATACTATATTCATGCCCTTCTAGTACTTCCATAACCATAAGCTCAGGGAAAGACTCAATAGAAGATAAGATCTGAACCGTTTGCTCATAAGAAATATTAACATTGGGAACGTCTAGCAATTCCTCTAAAGCATTATAATTCGGTTGAATAATGCGGAATCCCAGTCCACCTTCTGAACGAGTAGGCTTAAAGCATACCCCTAGCCCTTTACTAGTCAAATCATCATACGCTTGCTTGAATTCTGCCACATTATGCACTAGATGATATTCAGGCACAACCATCAGACCATTCTGCTCGACTGAACGATAAAAGTTACCTTTATCTTCGATCACATCCAGTAGTTCTAGATTCGTACAAGCTACTACTTTGACACCAATCGCTTCAAAAGAATCAATCGCTCTCACAATATTGATCATCCGCCAGCGTGGCACAAAGACATCGATCTTATGACGCTTACAGAAATCCAGACAATAAGCTACATACTCATCACCCGGTAGCGCCGGTTCGATCTCTGTATAATCACAAGCTTGAAACGAAACATGTTCTGCATCCCGATGTGTACCGTAAATTTCAAATTCCAGTCCATCCGGGTTATGACGAATATTGTTCATATAATGATATCCGACAGCAAACCAACGATTGAACCAGACCCGTACTTTATGACTCATAGCTGACTTTCCCTTCTGTATCTAATGTAGCCACTACATATTGCAGAATCTCATCTGCGGCAAAAATGCCTGCTTTAGATGTAAATGAATAATGACGAAGTGCAGGCTCAGCTACCGATTCACGATACAATTCACCATGAGCAGGAGCGATCGAATAGTCTGCAATATCAAGTAAGCCACGATCCAAAATCGAATCGCCTGAAGCAATTACTTTCGAAGCGCCTACTCTTTGCTTCACTTCAGTAATCGCCCGATTTTTGCTGACTGGAAAAGGAACCAGATACACTTTGCGTCCTTGCACTGACATCCCCCAGCCTAACGATTCTAATTGCGGTTGAAGAGCAAGCACAGTATCCAGTGGCATCAGCTCACGATCCACCACAATAGAATAAAATGTACTTTCCCAGAAATGTTCAGCTACGATCCAGCTGGGATCAGATACGCTATGGAATATAGCTAATGCTTCTGCCGCAGGAGCCGACTTGGCATACACATCCGCCAGAATCTGCTCGTGCCATGCTTGATCAACCACTCCATTGACTAGAATATTTGCTCCATTACTGGTAATCGCATATTGAGGAATCACGTTATTTTGAAAAATATGAATACGTGCATATTGATCAAGTGTACGAGTCGTGACTGGTACAAAAGTGATCTGCTGAGCTACACGTTGCAATTGTTGAAGAGTTGCTATGGAAATATAAGAAATAATCCGTTCTTTGTACGTCTCCGCAGGTTGCATCACCGATAGATCGACATCCATTCCCATCGAGCGTACCGAATAGATTAACGTCTGATCCAGATCACTAGCATAGATCATTCGCTTTCCCCCTGCCTTGGCTTAATAATGCCACAGCAAGAATACGTTAGATTCGGATAGACTTCGACAGGCACACCACGATCTTGAGCCAACAGCAAAATATGACGCAGATTCGGATTGTCTTCACGATCAACAAGAATTTTCCACGGTACACGACGTAACAAGACACGTGTCGTCTCTCCTACGCCCGGTTTCACTAGATTGATATCTTCGATCCCATACTGATCTTGAATCGATCGAATATCACTTAGCCCTTGCCATGTGATCGGTTCAGGCGTATCAAGCAATTGTTGGGCTTGTTTTTTGGCTTCTTCAGCGATAGCAGGGAAATAAGAAGATACCTGATCGACAAATACATTCGATAGATCGCTATCTAACCATTCTTTATAAAATTTAGCACCATGAAAATCATGTTCACCAATCAGATCGTCACGTAGTACCGTTCTACTCATCAATCCAGATACGGTCGAGTTCAGACAAGCACTTGGAATCAAAAAGTCTTCGCGTGTGCCATACGTATCCGAGCAGAATCCAGGATCAGCCAGTACAGCGAGATCATCATTCAGACGAACCCCGTAATCTTTTTCAAATTGATCACAAGCCTGAATCAATACCTGACGAATAGCGCCCTTACCTGTCCAGCCATCGACAAATTGTAATTCTTGCTCTACACCATGTTGTTGGAAAATATATTTCAGCGCATTTTCGTCGATCCCTTTACCACGAATAATAGAGATACTATAATGCGGAACATCCAATCCATATTGTTGCATCAAATAGCGCTTCATCAAGATACCGATAGGCGTACCTGCTCTAGCAAGCGAAGCTAGAACCAGTTTTTGACCACGTTTATGCAAAATCAGTTCACTCACTACACCCGCAGCCAAAGCTACTTTTTCAGCCGATTCGGCTAACGTTTCATGAAATAACTGAATATATTCAGGAGTTGGTTGATATTCTACAGGTAACATTTCCGAATAGTGTGTTCCCGTCTGGATCGCTTCTTCACGTTCCTCGGTACCACGCTCTAAATTTACATTACTTAAATCTTTCAATAGGAAAATCACATCGGATGGACTGTAGCTTCCAAGAGGTTCTGGATGTGGTAAGGGGAATGCTAGCAATTGCTCTTGTTTATGTTCGGTCATGATCTATCCCTTTCTCTTGCACCATTTGAGGACCACAGATCACGATATGAATCTGCTGGAACAGCTTGGAGCGTAATACATCGATTAATGGTTGGATACGTTCTTGAGGGACATCGCGTTCTAGAAAGACAAATACATCATCATAATGCCCTTCCGGAATGTTATATACAAAGTTGGTTACACTACTATCTTCGGGAGAGGGGAAGGTATCTCCTGTCTGAATACTATAATGCGGCATGAGTGAACGATAAATCGGACTACGTGTTGTGGAATGGAACTTAATGCCAGCACCCATTTCACTACTGATTCGCATCGGAATATACATAAACTCTTCGGTTCCCAGACACAATGTCCGTTGACCGGTTCTGTGCTCAACAAGTAATTGTGCAGCTTTTTCTATACTGATGGTGTTGCATAGATTATCATGTGCACCGATACCGAATCGTCCTGTACCTGTCATCAATGAAGCACGATTCTGATGACCATGTCCATCAATAGAGGCATATCCTTCTTGCTGTGCAAACAGATGATCCAGATAAATCATATCTACCGGAATATCTGCTAATTGCTCATGCAGTGTCATCGGATCATGAGTCAGACTCGGTTGTCCATCCACCGTAATCTGTCCTTTGATTAATGATAGCACTGTAATCGTAATATTCAGTTCTTGTTCTAGATCAGCAAATCGCTGAACATGAGCATCTTCTCGCCAATCCAGTAACGAAGCAACATAATACGTATCACGTGGATATTCAGCATGAATTTCCCGAATAATATTAAGGGCTGTTTTGCCTGTCGTAATCTCATCGTCTACCAAAATAATCGGATCGTTGCCTGTAATCATACCTTCCGATTGGGCATAACAGCGATGAGCTGTTGCATGAGAATGTTCTTCTTCAAATGTAATTACCGAGGATAGACCGGCTATATCATGCCGTGTCGTATGTACATACTGAGCTCCCCGATCAAACACTTGATACATACTATGACCTAACGCTGTCGCTGTCTCAGCAAAGCCAATAAACGATACAGGCGCAGGTAAAACAAGCTTTAGGTTCATCAATTCATGATAGGCTTCTGCCAAGCCTTCACCGGATGACATCGCTTGTAGAATACGAGGAAGTAACGCTGTTATCTTCGGATCAGATTGTTCCCGCATATCATTGTAAAGTAACAATGATAGTACTGCTCCACTCAGCAATGACAAATAAGGATCAACCGCCAGATGTTTGCCCAATACTTTGCTGACAAATAAAAACGAGCGCTTAGGATTAATACGTGCTGCCATCGTAAATAAGTGATCTAACTCTAATTGAAAAGGATTATGTTGCACTTCTACGTTTACCGTTAAGTCTTCTAGAATCTTATACGTATATACGTTGTTCTTGCTCTGAGAGAAGAGAGATGAAATGTTGTTGTTCATGTAGCACCCCATAAATTTGTGATCTTGCTATAATTTTTTGCGCCCAATTTAAATGAGGTTTGATTTCATTCATTTTGTTAGCATAGCCGCTTTTGAATACCCCGAGTTCGCCATTATTGTTACGAATAATACTTTCCGCATCTTCAAATTCTTCGCGGGTCACTGTATATAGTGATTGTACCAGACCAATATGCGTTGGATGAATAATCGTTTTGCCTATAATTCCATTTTCTTTATCCATAATGACTTCGCGAATCAATCCATCCACATGACGATTAATATACTCTTTCCGTAACTTACGTCCATCATCACCAAGCGCTTCTTCAAAAGGCGATTGACGCAACATCGGTTTGAGTACACGTTCACCATTGGCAAAGTATTCCCATACCGGCCCTGAGATTACATACGGCGAATCCATGCGACCGAATAAGTTAATAATATCAGACATACAATCACGAATAGGCGCAATATCATAAATCGTCATATCTGGACTACGACGTAATCCGAATAAACTGGAGAAATCAGTCGCACCAATCCGTACATTCAGTACATACGGTTTATATGCATCTAATATTTTTTTGATCGCTAATAAATGTTCGACCCGACTTTCACGGTAGATCACAGCAGCTGTCTCCAAGATAGGTAATCCATATAATACAGGAGCATAAATATCTTTCTCCTGATTATAACGTGCGATCGCTTGAAAATATTGCAATCCTTGTTCTGGATCGAATTTGGGTAACATAAAGCCTGTGATCAACTTCATCATTTCGCCTAACTGGTCGATCATTCGCTCTAATTGCCCAATACTGCGTACACGAATAAATAACAAAGGTAACCGATCTCTATGCACCTGTTCTTGCTGTAATTGGATATACAGTTGTGTCAGTTGTTGTACTAATAATTCTTCAGCCATTGCTACCTGATGATCTCCAACAGCATCTTCTAGGTCGAGCACCCATGAAGTCAATCCTTGATGCCGCTCTGTCAAAATATCTCTAGCAATTGTGGGACGTGTTGCAGGACAATATAGTGCTGCGCCTACGGCATACGCCAATAGTTCCTGTTCGGAAGAGTTATTATAATGAATCGGTGCTGAATAGAACAATTCCTGTTCTTCTTCAAGCGATAAATAATTAAAGTAACGCATAAGTCTCCTCCTTTGTTGCACCGAAACTTGAGCTTGTTAAGCCGCCGTATAATAAATAAATCCCTCCTATTGTGCAGGCAGGAGGGATCATCCAATCTGTTGTAGCAGCAATCCTGATTAAGACTGTTCTTTTTTACGACGAATCGAACTGATGACCATCGTTCCTACAAACACCAAAATAAGAATTGCAAAAAACAATACTTGAGAAATTTCAAAACCAAATGCGCCTACAATCATTTTGACTGCAATAATCGCAATTAAAATAAAAGCGGTTTTTTCAAGTTCAGGGAACTTATTAATCAGTTTCAAGAACAATTGAGCAACGCCACGCATCATCAAGATACCAATAATACCGCCCAGGAATAGTACCCAGACTTCATTACTGATACCAAAAGCAGCCACGACGCTATCAATACTGAATGCAATATCCATCATTTCAACCATTAATACGGTTTTCCAGAAAGACATTGGCTTGTTCTGTACTTCGTCTTCGTCTCCGCCTTTGAATAATCCTTTGTACGCAATATAGAACAGATACAATCCGCCAATGACTTTGACTGCTGTAAATGTAACCAGATACGTTCCAAGACCAATCGCCAGAAAGCGGAAAAGATAGGCTCCGAGAATACCATAGAACAAAGCCTTTTTCTGCTGTTTCGGTGGCAAATGTCTGACCATAACGGCTAACACAAGCGCATTGTCAGCGGACAATAATCCTTCTAATAGTACAAGACTTGCAATAACTCCCCAGCTCACTGGATCGGATAGAGTTGCAGCAATCTCACTCCATGAGAAGAAGTGACCGTAGTTATCAGCAATACTTTGAAAAAAATTACTGAACCAGTCCATACATCGTCCTCCATATACACTTCGTGTGTTAAGCGTGATGTCCACATTCTAATTATTTTAGAGGTGTATCAACACTTGTAATACCGATTTGTGTAAATTCTGTGTATGTTCATTATCATCATCTATAGCGATAGCCTAATCTTTGCTACCGGCTTTCCAGCGCATGCCCCAATTGAAAGCACGATCCATATCCGAATGACCTTTGAAATACTGAACCAACTTTTCGATACTAAAAGTTTCATTACCCACATTTTGTATCATTGCAATCGCACACATCGGACTGCGATTATCTGCCTCGTCTAGACGCACAATAATATCAGGTCCATTTTGTTGAGAAATAGTTACGACACCATCGGCATCTGTCCAACGTGTAATGCCTTCATAGATAAAAGAAAAGACCAGAATACGCTTGATTTCGGATATTTTGTTACCGTTAATCCGCATATTTTCGCCACCTGCTATAGCACCTGTTCGATCATCACCGTCTAGCGCTACAAAAGGCCAATTTGTCAAAGAACCAAAAGAATTACCGAGTGCTTGAACTACACCTTTATCACCATCTTGTAATTCATACAAGCAACCTAGATCCAGATCGACTCCTGAACTACGTTTGAATAATCCTTTTTTCTCCTGACGATTCCAGTTCAGATTGATCAGTAATTCCCCGAGGGTACCACCCGATTTTTTCTGAAGATTAATCACATCGCCTTTTTTCTTAAGCTCAATCTTGGATAGATTTAAGTTTACTGAAGGCGTAGGAGCTGGTGTTGGCGCTGGAGGAGCAGGAGGTGGAGTCGATGGTCGATTAAGATTCATCGGCTTCGCCGGTATTGGAGCTGGTGCAGGAGGCGGCGGTGGTGGCGAAACAGGCTTAGGAGGTACTGGTGGTGTTGGTGGCGGTGTGGGAGCAGGTGTATCTTCTACCTCAACACCATAACTACCACATAATTCTTTAAGTCCACCAAAATAACCTGCTCCTACTGCTGCGAATTTCCATTCTGTCTGATAACGATAGAGTTCCCCTACCACAATCGCAGTTTCGGATGAAAATTGGGAATCGATATCATAGCGAAAAATCTCTGCACCTGTCGCTTCATGGGTACAACGCAAATACGTACGATTCACCTGACTAAAATTTTCTGTCGGTTTATCGCTATTGTAAATGGTCAGCGTTACCGCAATTTTTTGAATATCTTGCGGAATCGCTCCTACATTTACTTTAAATTGACGAGCATCACTGCCTGTCGCATTTTCAACATAAGTAATAAAAGAATTGCCCGGGTTACCATAAAAAATAAGATCATTATCACTTTTCACTTTTCCATTTTGTTGAAGCAGAAAAGCAGAAGTATCTAATTCTAATGAAGCAGGTGCTTCCCAACCCAGCGAAATAATAAGCTGTTGAAGCCCTGGTGTTGTTTTGGTTATGTCTGTTTTTTGTCCTTTAACAATAGCTACACTCATAATTGTTTAACCCCGTAATTTATGACGTAAATGGTCCATTGTTCTTTCCTATTTTAGCATTAAATGCTAGTGACGAGTTAAAAAAAATAGGGCAGGAAACCCACCCTATTCATGTATAGTTCATGCTTTTGCCTTATTTGTTGAGACAACAGGATTATACTGGTAATCCGTAGTTCTGACACAATGCTGCCAGTCCACCTGAGAATCCACTACCGATCGCTTGGAACTTCCAATCTGTTGCTTGGCGGTAGAACTCACAGAACACTACTGCTGTTTCTGTAGAGAATTCTTCACCTAGATCAAAGCGCAAAATTTCACTATTGTTGTCTTCATTGACTACCCGTACAAAAGCAGCACTTACCTGTCCAAAATTCTGTCCACGTGCATCAGCATCATGAATCGTAACGGTAATTCCGATACGCGAAATGCTAGCAGGCACTTTACTGAAATCGACAACGATCTGCTCATCGTCCCCGTCACCTTCACCTGTTCGGTTATCTCCGGTATGCGTAACAGCACCATTATAGGTCGTTAGATTATTGTAGAATACAAAATCCGTTTCTGTTTTGGCTTTGCCATCTTCATGCAATAAAAATGCCGAAGCGTCCAAGTCAAAATCGCTACCACCGCTATATTTGTTCGTGTCCCAGCCCAGACCTACCACAACACGTGTTAATCCTGGATTTGTTTTCGTAAGGTCGATCCGTTGCCCCTTGGATAAATTAATGGTCATCCTCTGTCCACTCCTTACCATCACTATAATGTCATACTACGTATGAGACTGAAACAAAACGGAGCTATGCGCTCCGCCTCGTTGACAGCTTATTTAAAAGATAGAAAATGTTACGATATTTTGCTTTGCAAAAATCATTTTCTCATTGCACTTGGTCGCGTTTATACTGCCAAACGCTGGAAGTAAGATATTTTGCTTTGCAAAAATCATTTTTTCATTGAACTGGGCTGCGTTTTTACTACCAAACGCTAGATACCAAACGTTTATTGTAAGCCGTAGTCGCGTGTCAATCCTGCAAGACCGTCTTTGTAGCCGTTACCGATTGCGTTAAATTTCCACTCTGCGCCATGACGGTACAATTCACCAACAACTACACCTGCTTCGATAGAGAAATCTTCTCCAAGGTCAAAGCGGATCAATTCTTCGTTGTTATCATCGTTTACGATACGAACGTAAGCGTTAGATACTTGACCAAAGTTTTGGTTACGAGCTGCTGCTTCATAGATTGTGATTGTAAATGCAATTTTGTCTACATCAGCAGGTACGTTCGGGATGTCTACTTTGATTTGCTCATCGTCGCCATCGCCTGCGCCTGTACGGTTGTCGCCTGTATGTACGACAGAACCATTTTCATTTTGAGGATTGTTGAAGAAAATAAAGTTTTTCTCGCTAGATACTTTACCTTCAGTATTCGCGCAAAATACAGATACGTCCAAATCGAACTCTCCACCGCCATCATATTTATTTGTATCCCAACCAAGACCTACAGTGATCTTAGCCAATCCTGGATTACTTTTCGTTAAATCTACTTTTTGTCCTTTAGATAAGTTAATTCCCATGTTCAATTCCTTCTTTCCATGTGTATGATTTGGAGTTGCTGTTGAAGATAACGCTTACTGATTACGAATATTGGCGAGCCAAAATATCGATATGTGCGGCCTGTTTTCCTTGACCGATTGCGTTGAATTTCCATTCTGCTCCGTTACGGTAAATTTCACCCGTAATCAATGCTGTCATACCGGAATAATCATCTGTCAGATTAAAGCGAACCAATTCCTGTTGATTCTGTCCATTCATAATACGAATATAAGCCGACGAAATCATACCGAAATCTTGTTTGCGTTGCTCTGCTTGATAAATATTAACCACAACAAGCACTTTATTCACATCCGCAGGTACTTTAGAAAGATCGATATGGATTTGCTCATCGTCTCCTGCACCTTCACCAGTTAGGTTATCGCCGCTGTGTTTGACAGAACCACAACCACTCGTCAAGTTATGAAAGCAGACCAAGTTGGTAGCTTTGGTCAATTTATCATTTGCATCCAACAGAATCGCTGAAGCATCACAGTCGATATCTGCTTTTGCTTTTTTCATACCGAAGAATCCTTTAGATTGCGTTTCTGCGGGATCCCAACCCAAACCAACCACCAGTTGATTCAGACCGCTATTGCCTTTGGTTAAATCAATTTTTTGACCTTTGACTAAGCTGATACTCATAAAATGATATGACCTCCTTTGTAATACTGATATGTAATACTGTTATTACCGGAGAATCGTTTCAACTTTTTTGAAACTGCCTTCATTCTTACCCGACTTACAGTCCAAATTCAGAAGCATTCAAGCCCAGAACTGTCGCGATTTCGCGTACAACCGCTTGCTCTTGAGGATCAAAGTCACCATCAGCTGAACCGATTGCACTACATACACCAATCAACAATCGACCTTCTTCAGGTTTGCTTTTGAATTTACTGATCGCTTTAAGCGCTTCTTGCTTACCGATAATCGCATCAAATTCAAAATTTTCTACATAATGATTAAAGCGAGCAATCACCAAACTCATATCAAACACTTTCAATTGCTCATTGCGTCCGATATAACCTGCCATTTTTTGCTTTTCATCTGCGCTGATATTACCATCTGCTGCCGCTACAAGAGCACAACCTGCTACGATCGCTTCTAAAAAGTCCTTATTTTTGAACTTTTTCATCTGATCATTCAAGTTGCTTTTCGTACTGTTTAACCATGATTTGAATGCACTCATATCGATCACCTCCTATTTATCATAAACCAATTTGAAGCAGACCTCTAGTTTTGCAAATCTACAGTATTTATAGAAACGACTGTGCCTCTATATTTTCCCACAAGTTATCAAAAAAACCAAATTTCCCTTTTGAGTTTGTCAGTTGATCTCAGCAAAGAAATAGTCTCTTCTCTCATAATAAGCCACAGCTCTCTTACTGAAACAAAAAGCACCTTAATCCGGTATATTTCCGAGATCAAGATGCTCTTTATCATTTAGCTATTTGTCTGTTCTAGATTGACGTTGCACAGTTCTACGTGGGGCGCATCACCGGGCAGAATAACGTATCTCCTTGTTACTCTTGCCACCGAGTATGACACATGTTTTTAAAACAGTGCTTTTTGGTTTTTTGTAAACAACGATTTATTTTAACTTTTCCATAGTATAGGAAGAAAGGTAGGTTCATTTATAGTGTGAAGAAAGAATAGAAGTTAGAGTAGTCGCTTAGTGTGCACGATGATTCGTATTGAATGTGTCGCCAAAAAAATAACTAGAAATCATATCACCAATCGTTAATACGATGACTGCAATAACAGCAGATCCTATGGCTTCGTAGACACTGACATGAATACCATACATCCACACTAAAAAGATAATCATCGCTGGGATCAGATTCCAAATCATTTTCTTTTTAACACAATCGGTAAACGCTATGCTGACTCTGTTCATTCATAAGCCTCCATGTTAGATATAAAATAACAGCTTATAGAATATACCACAAAAATATCCATTTAAAACCATTTCAGAAGATATATTTTGGAAATATTTTGAAATTCTACAAAACAGTCATTAAACGCCAGAAAAGAGCGTGATCTGTAGGCGATCATGCTCTTTTCTGGTCTTCTCTATTCATTTAGGGAATGTTTAGGTGTTCTATGATATCAACTAATTTAACACTTATGTGGTATGTTGCTACACAATTCTTCGGACTCACTACGTTTACTTGCTAGGGTATGGCTAGTTGTTTCTATATTGCTATAGGACAGCTATTTACATCTACAAGCTACTTTACTAATGTTATTTCTAGCGTGCTTATGAGCTTAGGGTATATAGGATTGTAGTGAGATCCTGTCAGCCAACATTTGTACTTCTACGTGTCCGTTTATAGGTCAGTAGTGAAGTAACTTGTATCCTTATTATTACAGGAGTTTTCAAAAAACGGATTCTTTTATTTTGTAATCACAACCTTTTTTTGTAATCCGTGAGTGTTTACTCCCAAATTCTATAGGTCAATAGAACCCTTATACTAAGTTACTAAAAAAGGTACTCTGACATTTTAAGTAACTTATAGAATAATAAAAACTATCATTTTCTGGAATCGTATAAGGATTATTGTATTTTTCGGAGGTGCTTACCGTTTATGAGCCCACTGGATACAGTACGCTCTCATATTGAGCAAGAACTGCAAGACAAAAAAATCAATTTAACGCAGTTTGAAAAAATATCAGGGATTAACCGTGGCGTATTGAGTGCAACGCTCAATAGCAACCCACCTCGATCAATATCGATCAACCAGCTAGATCGTATGGCAGCCGCTCTCGATCGACCGGAAGGCTGGTTATATGAGCAATATGTTTATCGAAACGTTTTGATTTAGCAGAATTTATATTTGTTATAAGGAAAATAAATTAAAACTATAATTAGCTAGATAAGAATGATGTTGCTCTGTCAACCGAAAGACATATAGATAAACTTTAAGAAAAATTTATTATTTTCAAAAATACATTGAATACATTTGATATGTCATTACGTAGATACAATATGAGCCGTACGATGGACTATACGTCTTTGCTACAACTTTTTATTCGTTCGATGCCTTAATACAACAGTCAAGAGGTGAGCTGTATGGACAACCGAATAGCCTTATGTACGGAGTTAGAAAATGAGATTTCCCGACAAGGTTATTCTCTTAGTCGTTTCAGTCAAATTTCTGGAATCAATCGTGGCATTTTAAGTGCCACATTGAATGGAAACCCTCCCAAACCGATGTCGATTAATCAGTTAGATACAATGAATACTGCTTTGGGCAAGCCAGAAGGTTGGCTGTATGAGCTGTTTGTAGAACAATGCTTTGACGAACAAGGTAAAACGAATTGGCGACGTGTGAGCGCACTCTTATTCCGTTGTATTGAACTGAATCGAAACGTTTTGATTGATCGTATTTTGTGCTTGTTGCTTGAAGACATATCCTATCTTAATCACGTTTTTGAATTGGCTGAAGAACTCATTGTAGATAATCCGAGTGACAGTGTTATGCAGTTGTATGAATGTGTCGTGAGTAATGAGCGCAACTACCAAGCAGAACGGCTGGCGATCAGTCATTATCGTATTTTCCGCTATTCGATTAAACGCGATATTAAACAGAACTTTATAGCGGCTGTGACTTTCCAAGCTTTCTGTGATCGTCTGCCTTCTTATATGCAATTAGATGCTTGGTTGCAGTTGGCAAATGTGTACTATACCGCTAACGAATGGTTACTAATGGAAAAGTGCGGAGATGCTTTAATCGAATTATCCAATCGACTTTATAAAGAAAAGAAATACCATAATCTCAAAAGTGAGCGTTCTTTCGTTGTTTACTATGGACAAGGGTATCTTATGAAGTCCACATTTTATCAAAAAGTAGGACAATATGAAGAATCAACCATATACATTAGGAAATATAGTGATCTGAGTTGGTTAGATGATTTAGATGAGTGCGGACAACAAGAAGTAGACCGCTTCAAAATATTTGCTCAAGGCAACAGCTACTGTACCGAGTTATATAAAGGGAATTTTAGTGTACTGGATAGTTATATTGCCTTTTTGGAAAACTATCCGAAGGAAACGATTCCGGGGTTGCTGACGATTCTAAGTACTGCAAATCAATACAATATTGTGGTTGATCATATTATCGAAAAATTCCATGAGCATATTACAACGAACTTATATATGGATCATTCAGCGAAAAAAAAATCTGTGGCAGACAATCAGTATACAAATATGTGTTACCAGTTAGCTGTCTATCAATCGAAACATGCGAGTCAGTCTACTAAACTTCAAAATACGATTAAACGATTTGATACATCATTACGTAAATGCAATATGAATCTCAATCTAGACTATACTTCTTTGCTTCAAAATGTCATTCGTTCCATGCCTTAACATATACCCTACTACATCGAGGTGATCTGCATGAAGCATCGAATAACCCTAATTACTGAACTTGAGTCCGAAATGCATAAGCAGGGTTATTCGCTTAGTCATTTTAGTAAGGTTTCTGGAATCAATCGTGGTATTTTGAGTGCTACATTGAACGGAAATCCTCCCAAAATCATGTCTATTACTCAATTGGATGCTATGGCTAAAGCTCTGGGCAAACCGGAAAGCTGGCTATACGAATTATTTGTAGAACAATGCTTTTCAGAAGAAAATAAAGCGAATTGGCGACGTGTTCGTACACTTCTACTCCGTTGCATCGAACTCAATCGTGATGATCTAATCGGTGATATTTTAAACTCATTGATGGAAGATCCTGCCCATGTCGCTCATGTATTTGATCTCGCAGAAGAATTAGTAGAGCAAAATCAAGCCATTGTGGCGATGCCTTTTTATGAATGTGTGATCGAGAATGAGCGTAATTATCATTCTGAGCGGTTAGCCATCAGTCATTATCGACTATTTAGAGCAAGAACCAGTCCGATTATCGAAAATAATCTTAGACTGGCTATGGTTTTTCATCCTTTTCGTAATCGCTTACCCGATCATTTGAGACTGGAAGCTTTACTACAACTCTCCAATATCTATTACACTATTCAGGATTGGGATATGGTTATAGACTGTGCCAATGAATTGAATGTGTTATCTAATATTATCTACGCCCAAGAATGTAAAAGAAGAAAAAAGAACTTACCTGTTACAACGGTTCTTTTAGAAAGACCACTGGTGACTTATTATGCACAAAGCCATCTTATGAAATTTGTGGCGTTAGAACATATGGAAAAGTACGATGAAGCTCGACCTTATTTGAAAGAGTTTGCCGATTTGAGCTGGTTTGAAGGTTTAGATGACATCGGAAAAGAAGATGTCGAAAAATTCAAACTATATGCTGTATTCAATGAATTGAATTTGGATTTATTAACAGGGAATACAGATAAATTAGTCGATTATGTTGAATTACTAAAAGCTCATCCCGGTGAAGCATTGCCTAGTTTAGTGATCATTTCAAAAGCAGCCAATAAATATAATATGAATATTGATGATATTCTTGCTGATTATGACGACATTATTTATCCAAATGATATTTTAGATTATATTCATCATGGCAAATTTTTAAGAGATCATTATAAAGATATTCCGATTGGAATTAGCCGTTATATCAACATTTACTACCAACTGGCTCTGTATCAATGCAATCGTAATATCTATGATGAAAAGCTCGAAAAAATTCTAATTGCCCTAGAAACATCAGTCGAAAAGTATAACCGTGGACGTATTATAGATTGTCTAGCATTATTCAAAAAATTACGTGAAATGCCTAGAGAACATAAAGAATAATCTATCTATTGTGCTAACTATTTAGCTTCATTTGCCTGACGTAAGATCAGTGCATAAGTTGATCGTATGATACTTTATTACCTTTTGGGCGTTTCATAATCTGTAGATACAATATATTTTATGAATAGCACATTAGATTGTCTTGAACGGTTAAAAAAACTTCGACTGATTTCTAAAAATGGAAATTAAGTTACCCCTAAGACATAGAAACCATGACTTCCCTTGCATGGTAACTATGTCTTTTGTGATTCCTAAATTTTGAAGATTTGATTAAAAGTAATTGACCCCCGTTCAAAGCGTAATGTATAATGTAATAAATTTGAATTTCATGGGCTTACTGGGGCGCAACAACGGGAAACTTTCAACATAAAGGGGTGTGTTCGGTTATGATTACCAACACCACAACCATACGGCTTGAGATTGAAAAAGGAATTCGACAAAAAGGTCATTCATTAAGCAGCTTCGGTAAACAGGCTGGAATCAACCGTGGTATCATCAGCGGGATCTTGAATGGTAATCCTCCAAAATCGATTTCTATTCGGCAGTTAGACTTGATGGCAGAAGCTTTGGGTCATGCAGAAGGCTGGATGTATGAGTATTATGTGGACGAATGTTTTATTAATGAAAAAGCAGACTGGCGTCGGATCAAGGCATTTTTATTGCGTTGTACAGAGATTGGCAGATATGATTGTATCAAAGAAGTTCTTGATCGTTTGATGGAGGATTTGAACAATACGATATCAATCTTTGGATTGGCTGAAGAATTGTATGCTGAAGGTAAGGTACAAGAGTCGTTGCCCTTTTATGAGTGTGTGATTGAGAACGAAAAGCATCAGCATTCTGAAAGATTAGCGATTTCGCATTATCGAGTTTTTAGAGCTTCGATTGGTGAGAATACAGAAGAAAATTTTAGAGCTACTATTCGTTTCGAGCCGTTTAGGGATCGACTACCTGAAAATTTTATGTTGGATGGTCTACTCGCATTAGCTAATGTATATTACACTTTAGAAAATTGGTATCACTTGGAGATATGCGGAGACGAATTAATCACACTAAGTAATGCTGTATACACTGAATGTAAAAGAAAAATGAATGAAACTGGAAATTATCAGGAAGTTGATACTGAGCGTGCACTTGTATTCTATTATGGTCAAGGATATCTTATAAAAGCCTTAGCATTAGAATATTTAGAAAAATACGAAGAAGCAAAAACATTTATTTCATACTACTCTGATTTGAGTTGGTTTGAAAATTTGGATGAAGTTGGAAAAAAAGAAGTAGAGAAGTTTAAGCTTTTTGCTATCGCAAATATGAATAATTTAAATCTGCTATTAGGAGATGATACGTCTCTAGATGAATATGTTTCATTCTTGCTTGAGCATCCTCATGAAATTTTACCCAGCATATGTATTATTTTAGAATCTGCTAATAAACATAATTTTTCTATAGATAATATTATTGAAACTTTGCTGGATGCTCTTTCATCTAATGATACTTCTGATAAAAACTACTATAAAAATACAAAATCTATTAATCGTTATGTAGATCTTTATTATCAATTAGCATTATACAATTTTCAAAAAAACAATCCTGCTCAAGGGCTTGATTTTACACTTAAAAGTTTAAAAATTGCTTTTGAAATTTCTAATAAAAACAAAATTTTGGAAAGAATTTTGCTATTTGAGCAATTTAGAAATTTTAGTAACAAAGATCATTTGAATTTATATAATGATATGATTAAGGAGGCTAACAAAAGTGAAAAAGCTAATATTACCGATAGTTTTAGTTTTGGGGCTAACTAATTTTATTCCATTTCAAGCAAATCATTCTCCAGTGAATATTACTACAACTAGTAATGGGCTTGGAAGTTAAGTAAAAAAAGAACCTTTACATTAAATGTAAAGGTTCTTTTTTTTAATCAAATCTTCTCCTGCCACTCTCTCCAATCCTCATAATTCCCCAAATTCACACTCAACACTCCACCATCCAGACTCCAAATCTGACCGGCAATTCGATTGATAAAATAGCGATCATGGGAAACGGTCAAAATCGTTCCTGGAAATTCTTCTAATGCTTCTTCCAGTGCTTCTCTGGCGGAAATATCCAGATGGTTGGTCGGTTCATCCAGAATCAGCAGATTCGGGCGTTCGTGCATCAGGATGGCTAGACGGAGACGGCTCCATTCGCCACCGGATAGACCGGAGACTTTTTTGAACACGTCTGATCCGTAAAATAAGAACTTCGCCAACTGTCCTCTGGCTTCGCCTTCTTCCATCTTCGCCGCTAGCTTGAACCATTGCAGTACTGTTTCTCCCAGATCAGGTGGAGCGGCTTCTTGCGCCAGATAGCCGACTTCGGCACGTGAGCCGAGTGACAATGTGCCGGCATCGATTGATTCTTGTTGCAGTATCATACGTAATAAGGTCGTTTTCCCTGCACCATTGCCACCGATAATCGCAGCATTTTCCCCATATCGTAATAGAGCCGAGGCTTGGTTTAACAAGACTTTATCTCCATAGCGTTTATTGACTCGATCCAGTACTAATACACGATCACCGGAACGATCTTTCTGTCTCAAATCCAGTTCAATCTGTGCACGATCCATAATTGGACGTTTAACCTTTTCCATACGATCTAATGCTTTCTGCATCGAAGCGGCTTTGCGGTGGAACGATGGGTTAGGCGGATTAGAGCGATTCCCCCATTCGATCAGACGTTTGATCGACTCTTTGATGCGTTTAATTTCTTTTTGCTGATCTTTGTAATCTTCGAATTGTCTGACCAGACGGCGCTGTTTCTCATCTCGATATGCCGAATAGCTCATCGGATACGTGGTAGCTTCTCCGTCCTCTAGTTCTACAATTTGATGGACTACTTTATCTAAAAAATAACGATCATGCGAAATCACGACTACCGTTGCTGTCGATTGACTGATAAATTGTTCTAACCAGACCACTGCATCCATATCTAGATGGTTGGTCGGCTCATCTAAAAGCAGAATATCTGGATCGGTGAGTAATAGTGTGGCCAGACCGACTTTAGTCTTTTCTCCACCGGATAGCCCTTCGAACGACCGATCGTAATGCTCAGCAGGAATCCCTAGACCATTTGCGATTCGATCGATTCGAGCAGACATTTCATACCCGCCTCCACGCTCAAAGGTATCCAGTGCTTCTCCATACTGCTGAAGTACCCGTTGCATCTGTTCTTCTCCCAGATGTTCGTCTGACATCTGTATACTTAGTTGCTCCATTCGTTCTTGCAATTGGGTCAGATGAATAAAGCTTTCTTGCAGAACTTCTAAGATCGTTATATCTGGAGCATAGACAGGCATCTGTTGCAGATAACCCACTCTAGCGCCTTTTTGGATATGGACTTCTCCTTGAAACGGTTTGTCTTGACCGGACAAAATGCGAAACAGCGTTGTTTTGCCTGCCCCATTCATTCCGATCAGTCCGACTTTGTGACCACTGTGAATTTCAAAAGTAACATTCGTTAACACATGCTCGGCACCATAATATTGTTGAACCTGCTGACAGGCGATCATAATAGACATATTGTTCATTCTCCTCTGAGTATATAAAGTAGAGGGAAATGCGCTTCTGCCTTGCGATCTGATCTGTGCGCATAGGGTAAAGAACACAAAAAAGCCGCAGGGAAATGTCCCTGCGACTTCTCTGTTTTTGCTTGCATCAGAGCAGACGCTTTATATGCCAGCAGGTATAGAGTGTTACGTGTGGCTTGCTAGAACGTACGAATTGATTATATCGGAATTGCTTTCCGTTGCACCGATCAATCGTAGCTTCGTATCTAGACAAACTTACGCTCTGTATCCGTCTGGAGATAAAGGCAGGAGCGGCATTTCGCCATAATAAAGATATTCATTTTTGGACAGACTTCTCCCGTCTTCGCCAAATGAATGAATAATACTATAGCTACCAAGCGGTCTGCGCTCAAGCGTAATAGATAATAGGAAATACAACATCCTGCCTCACCTCCTTCTCCAATTCAAGTCGTTGAATCTTCCTGCTTCTATCCCAGAGATTACAGGTTCAACAGACTCGGGTATAATTAATATATTTTTAACATAGATGGTTAGGGTATAGCAAGACATTTTTTTTAGAAAAGGATGTGTCCATTGATGAATACTGTCTCACTTTCCCCTGTCCTATTAGAGTTATTCGATGGACAGCAATTACATGAAAAACAGCAATTAGCGATGCCTCTTCTTACGGTTAATGAAGATGGGTATCCGCATCAAGCCATGGTCAGTGTCGGTGAAGTGATCGCCATAGATAGCGAGCATCTACGACTCGCTCTATGGGAAGGTACAACAACGACCACTAATATTTTACGTACTGGGCAAGCGTTACTAACGTTTGTCTGGCAAGAGGTATCTTATGCTTTGCGTGTATCGCTTACGCCTTTGCCAGCGTTACCAGATGCCCTCTATGCTAGAGCACGATTTGTCGCTACCATCGAGCATATTCGCGAAGATACCGCCAAATATGCTACCCTTACTTCCGGTATCACGATTGAGCTTCATCAAGTAGACGAAGTATTGGAACGCTGGCAACAGACTTTACAAGAATTACTTCGATAATTGCGATAATTACCATGATCATATTTCTATACAAATGTAGTTTACACTTTACGATTTGGCATTGATGATGTTAAATAAGTCGTTATGATTAAACACATCATAGCTAACTTTCCATGTATCTGCGGTAGGCTGTAATTGTAATTCTCCCTCGACAGGAATACTTGGCTCTCCGTTCGCAAAAGCGATCTTCATTGTATAAGAAAGTTGCAGAACCCCTTGTCTGGTTTGGGGTTCTTTTTTGTGTATTTCTAGATCTTCAGGGCTTAACGTACTTTGCTTTTTAACAGCTAACTGCATAGGTAAAGTGAGCAGTCTGGATACAGTCTGATATTGTAATTGTTTTTCTGTAAGATAGGATTCATTTTTCGTCATTTCTTGTTCGATCATTTCTTCTAGTGAAGTTTTTTTCTTGTATTCCTCTCCTACTGTATATTGATCTTTTTTGTAATTAGCAGCGAATTGGATAGCTTGCTCTACTTGCTCTTCTGTGAATGTAGTTGAATCTGCTTTGGAACTTGTTGATATGCTATTTGCTTGATTACTTGCTGCATTTTCAGTAGTCTGGGTTGGCGTTGTAGACGGTTGTTCCGTAGTCGCTGGCGTCGCTGATTGACTTCGTTGGCATCCTGTCATTACAGCCAAAAGTAAAACGACACTTCCCATGATAAACAGACGTGATTTGCGTTTTTTCGTTGCTTGGGTCATATGTATCTCTCCTTTGTAGTTGGTGAAGTGTTCTATTTTACCATGAAATTCCTGCATATACATCTTTTCACGTATATCCAAGCGCTTAGTCTTATCCATACGGTGGTAATAATAAAAATGAAAACCTATGAATTTCAAATTATAGCGTTCTTATTACAGAACCGGACGGAGGACAACGATGCAAGAACCATCTCATGAAGAAACGTCTGAAAATACATCGCCTCAAAATTTACCTGAATATCCATCCTCGCTATGGAGAGCTACGGTAGATCTGCCTACTTTTCCTAGTGTGCAAGGAGAATTGGATACAGAGATTGTTGTTGTAGGAGCAGGGATCACAGGCATTACAGCGGCTTATCTACTGGCTCAAGAAGGTAAAAAAGTAGTCTTAGTAGAAAGTGGCAAAGTATTAGATGGAACGACAGGATATACAACTGCCAAAGTCAGCTCGCAACATGGCATGATCTATAATGAGTTGATCAGCAATTTTAGTGAAGAAGAAGCGATTCTTTATTATGAAGGTGCCCAAGAAGCACTCCATTATATGCGCCGTCTGGTTGAAGAACATCAGATTGATTGTGATTGGCAACAAGAGACATCTTACATCTATGTAGAGTCAGACGATGCTACACTCAAAAAGTTGGAAAAAGAAATGGATGCTTACCGTAAGCTGGGTATTCCTGGCGAATGGGTTGATTCGTTGCCTATTCCGTTAAGCGTCAAAGGAGCTATCGCTTTACCGGATCAAGCACGATTCCATCCGTTACAGTACCTTGTGTTCTTGTTGCAACAATTCCTTTTACTTGGTGGAACAGTCTATGAAGATACGATGATTGAAGAAGTGGAATCAGGAGATCGTCCACGTCTGTTGATACAAGATCAGGAATTTGGTATCACTTGCGACAAAGTAGTATCCGCATCGCATTATCCAGTCACTGACCAGAACGGATTTTACTTTGCTCGTCTACGTGCTCAACGTTCTTATACATTAGCGGTTCGCGCAGAGACGACTTTTGCCGGTGGGATGTATCTGAGTGTAGATGAACCAAAACACTCTCTTCGTTCGGCTACGATTGATGGACAAGAAATGTTGATCGTTGGCGGTAATGGACACAAAACAGGTCAAGAAGATGAGACGATTACGCATTATGAAGGTTTGGAACACTTTGTAGGCATGTTACTGGGGATCAAAGAAATTCCGTACCGCTGGTCAGCTCAAGATTTATTTTCGCTTGATGATATCCCATGTATTGGTTATATCACAGAAGATGAGCCGAATATTCTAGTCGGTACCGCTTTTGCCAAATGGGGGATGACTTCAGGTACACTTGCAGCTCATATGATGACAGATATGATTATGGGCCGTGATAATCGGTATGCTGAACTGTTTAACCCTTCTCGCAAGCAACCGTTATTGACTAAGATCAAAACAGCTGTTGTCCAAAATGCGAACGTGGCTAAAGAAATGATTACAGGTAAATTAGACTTTAACCGCCGTAAAGCCGATGATCTGGACAATGATGAAGGCGGAGTCATCTGGCATCATGGGAAACGCACCGGTGCTTATCGTGATCCAGAGGGCGCTCTACATATGGTGGATACGACATGTACCCATATGGGTTGTGAAGTCGGTTGGAATGAAGCTGAACGCTCGTGGGATTGTCCTTGTCACGGAGCACGATTCGCCTATAATGGTGAGGTGATTGAAGGCCCAGCGACTCAAGCGTTGAAAAAAGTAAATCGGTAATCAGCATTTCTATAGAGCCTATCTTAGAATTAAATAGAGCGTATGTTAGAGTTAAATATAAAAAAACCTCAACTCTTATCGTTGAGGTTTTTTGTTGCCGTTTTTTGTTTTCATAATCATCTATAATCTGAATGCAAACGGTGTGCTTTATATTATCTTTATATCCTGCTGTTTATTTAGAAGGATAAAAAGTCTCTTTTCCTTTTTCATCGTCAATCCATTCCATATGAACACGTTGAATAATAGAAATAATCGCTCGCAGCAATGTATTCGCATTACCGATAATAAACATAATCGTGCCTGTTTTCGTTTCACTGGTAAAAAAGAAATAACTACCTGTCAAAAAACAAAGTGTTGTAAAAATATCATTCAATAGCCGGAATAGTTCATACCGATTGTTGGTAAAGATACGCCGATGTGTTAGATCCACAACAAGACTGGTTTCATCTGGTTTACGTATACGCATCCGACGTGATTTTCGTGGTAGATTCTTTCTTCTCGTTGCATCACGTTTTCGCATAAGATCACCCTCCTCGTCTGATATTACCCTTATTTTCAAAGAGTGAAAGTCATTCAAGAGAAGCTTTTATGTGTTAAATATCAACACTTTATTCACAAAACTATATGTACTCCAGCTATAAAGCATACTATTTTTATAGGAATTATAAAATTAAGATTGAATATTACATCAGATCATGCGAAAATAGGTAAAATTGAGAATGAACAACACCTCTGATTCGACAGCCTCTATTCACCTATTCTATTTGGTTAAAGGAGATTTGAGCTTATGTCTGAACATCAACCTTTTTCATTCGAAACGTTAGCTATTCATGCAGGACAAGAAATCGATCCGACTACTTTTTCAAGAGCTGTACCGTTATATCAGACTTCTTCATATGGATTCCGTGATAGTGAACATGCGGCTAATTTATTTGCACTCAACGAATTTGGTAATATCTATACCCGTCTGATGAACCCGACAACGGATGTATTTGAACAACGGATTGCTGCTTTGGAAGGTGGCGCAGGTGCACTGGCTACCGCATCAGGACAAGCCGCGATCACATTTTCGATTCTCAATATTGCCAGTAGCAGTGATCATATTGTATCCGCGGCGAGTATATATGGAGGTACATACAACTTATTTGCTAATACATTGCCTAAGCTTGGTATAGAAGTTACATTTGTTAATTCAGACGATCCGGAGACGTTCCGAGCAGCGATTACAGATCAGACGAAAGCGCTTTATGCAGAAACGGTAGGTAATCCGCTAGGAAATGTGCTGGATATCGAAGCTGTTGCTGCGATTGCCCATGAGCATGGAATTCCGCTAATTGTCGATAATACTTTTCCAAGTCCTTACTTGCTTCGTCCGATCGAACATGGAGCGGATATTGTAGTGCATTCGGCGACCAAGTTTATCGGAGGTCATGGTACATCTATAGGTGGTGTGATTGTAGACAGTGGGAAGTTCGATTGGACAGCCCATGGTAAATTTCCAGGCTTAACTGAGCCTGATCCGAGTTATCACGGCTTAGTGTATACCGAAGCGGTAGGTGCTATTGCTTATATTATCAAAGCCCGTGTACAACTGATGCGTGATCTAGGCGCGCCGATTGCTCCATTTAACTCGTGGTTATTGTTACAAGGATTAGAGACGCTCCATCTGCGAATGGAACGTCATAGTGAAAATGCTAGTCAAGTGGCTGCTTTTCTAGAGCAACATCCGCAAGTCGAATGGGTAAGCTATCCCGGTCTAGCCAGTCACCCTTCTTACGATTTGGCACAGAAATATTTACCTAAAGGTCAAGGAGCGATTCTGACATTTGGGATTCGTGGTGGCGCTGATGCCGGGAAGAAATTGATTGAGCAAGTTCAATTATTTTCACATCTTGCTAATGTAGGTGATTCCAAGTCGCTTATTATTCATCCTGCCAGTACAACCCATCAGCAGTTAACGGAAGAACAACAACTGGCTGCGGGCGTACGTCCAGAATTGATTCGTTTATCGGTAGGAACAGAACATATTTCGGATATTATTGCTGATCTGGAGCAGGCGATTGCAGCAAGTCAGGCTTAACATAATGTAGTGTGACGAGTTGTCCATACGAACGAGTCTCTTGAGCAATCCATGATGAGGTCGGGAATCCTTCTCGGAAAAGGGGGATTCCTGAACCTAACATCACAGGTGCTATCGTAATGATCATTTCATCGATCCAATGATGTTGCAAAAATTCATGAACAAGCTGACCGCCGCCCATTAACCAGATATGCTTACCTGATTGTTCTAATTGCTGTGGTACCCACGATGTTAATTCTTCTTGAATAGGAGTAACATGTTCGTCTGCCTGCTGAGATGAACGAGAAAATACATAACACTGCTTATCCTGATATGGAAAAGGCATATCAAACCCCTGAATAACTTCATATGTATGTCTACCCATAAAAATCGTATCAACCTGCTCTATAAAATCGTTATACCCGTTATCACCTTCCCCTTCAATCTGTTCTAACCACTCTACACTTCCTTGTTCATCCGCTATATACCCGTCTAAAGACATAGCTATAAACAAAATAACACGACGCTTGGATGAATCTTTGAATTTCATAAATACACCTCCTAGTTTGTATTTATTGTAACAAAAAAAGATAAATCAGTACACATGTTCGTGTGACTAATCTATCTTTTTATCATTGTATATTGGTAGTTCGTTAGATGTAAGATCATGCAATATTCCCTGTCTGATGGGCATTTAACGCATCATAATACGCTTCTAAAGAACGATCCAGAATCGTTTCAAAAATAAAAAGTTCTACGTCAGGCAATAAATCGCGTGCATATTCCCACGCATTTTCTTCAATTCGCAAAGCAATCCGTGCAGATTGCAAAGAATCCGAACACTGCTCTAATTCATCAGCTAACATTTCTAACATCGGATCATGAGCATGACCTAATTCATGAGCAAAAATGATCTGAATATAAGATTCGATAGGTTGTAACGATCCAAATAGCTCGATACATTGTTCTTCAATTTCTTGAATATATAAAGTAATCGTACGGCTGTTCATACCGAACTTGCCACCTATCGAACGATCACCTGGAAAATACGGTTTGGTTAACACGTGCACATGACTATTGGCGCGGTGCAATAATTTTTCAATAATAGGTTGAACATAATCTTGATCCAAAAGGCATCCCTTCACTTTCTAGGAATTAAATTCCACAATATATCAGTATATAGGAATTGTCGGAATTTGTAACTGATTTTATTACATTTTCTCAAAAGTAATTGCTTTAATTTTGCCCCGATGAGTTCGGAAGAGTATAATAGGTACGCAATCTATCACACGATTACTAGGAGGATTTCATCTATGGATATTCATCATAAAACAGCTATTATCACAGGAGCAGGTAAAGGAATCGGTAAAGCGATTGCTGAAGCTCTTGCGAAAGAAGGCGTGCAATTAGGATTACTAGCACGTACTGCTTCAGATCTAGAACAGTTGAAGGCTGAATTGACTTCTACTTATGATATTCAAGTATTTACAGCGACAGCAGATATCGGGAACTCGGAAGAAGCACGTCAGGCAGTTGCTTCACTTGCGGCTTCTTTGGGACGTGTAGATATTCTGATCAATAATGCTGGAATCGGTAGCTTCGGTAAAATGGTTGATATGGACCCGGCAGAATGGGAACAAATTCTACGTGTTAACCTGATGGGTACATACTATGTGACTCATGAATTGTTACCAGGTATGATCGCACAAGAAAGCGGAGATATTATCAATATCGCTTCTACTGCGGGTGAACGTGGATTCGCTACAGGATCAGCTTATTGCGCTTCCAAATTTGCTGTGATGGGTATGACTGAATCATTAATGCAAGAAGTACGCAAATTCAATATCCGTGTAACTGCGCTAACACCAAGTACAGTGAATACGCCACTTGCAGTCAATGCAGGGCTACCGATTGGTGAAGAAGATCGTATGATGCAACCGGAAGATTTGGCTGAATTGGTTGTAGCTGCACTTAAATTACCTTCTCGTGTGTTGCTGAAAAGCGCAGGTCTATGGACAAATAATCCGCAATAATTCAATTTTGCTTATCTATTTCTTTATTAAAGTTCTATTAGGGGATCAAGCCTTGAATATATTCAAGGCTTTTTCTTATATTGCGCTGATAAAGGGTATATATACTATACAGATATATACCTTGCATAAGGAGTGAATAGTATGAGATCAATATGTGTATTTGCAGGCTCGGGTACAGGATATAATAGTGATTATTTGCAATACGCATCATTGTTAGGTCAACGTATTGCTGAACATGAGATTCATTTGATTTATGGAGGTTCACGACTGGGATTGATGGGTGCTATCGCGGATGCCGCTTTACAAGCAGGAGGTACAGTCACAGGAATTATGCCTGCTGGATTGCTACATAGCGAACGAGGCCATCAAGGATTAAGTGAATTGATTCGAGTCGACAGTATGCATGAACGTAAAGCAATGATGCAAGAAATGGCAGATGCTTTTATCGCTTTACCCGGTGGATTAGGTACACTGGAAGAATTATTTGAGGTATTATGCTGGTCACAGATTGGAATTCATCATAAGCCGTTAGGATTATATAATGTGAATCAGTATTATGAACCTCTGTTACAGTTGATTCAACATACTGTTCGTGAAGGATTTTCAGGTTCGTCTTCGTTAAGCCGATTGGTCTATTCTGATGATGCAGATACATTGTTAGAACAAGTGAGTCATGATATGCCGATCACTTCTGATCTGCGTTGGGACCCTTCTGCTTGGACTTGAACAGATTGGCTATGTGTACAACAAATACCCGCTGAATCGATCATCTATGGTCGGTTCAGCGGGTATTTGATTTGTGATATTTTCTAAGACATTATCCGATTAGATTACGAAAAAACTTTAGATACTGCTGCTTGCAATTGAGATGACATCGCATCTAACTGCTGTGAGCTTGCCGCCAGTTGTTCAATCTCAGTTCCTACGGTTTCTGATACAACCAATACTTTATTAGAAGATTGAAGGGCGTGTTCAATCGTTTCTTCTAACTGAATTAATTTTGCTTTTACCTTTTGAGAACACTCGATTTTTTCTTGAGCAATCACAGATACTTCACCAATACTGATCGCTGTTGTTCCTACCGCTTGCCAGATCGCTTCCAAAGCTTCTTCAGATGATTGCGCCGCAGCACGACCGGATGCAAGATGGAGACTGCCTTGATTCAACGTCTCTACAGCACGAGTAATCGATACACTCATTTTGGAAGTGAATTGTTCTACTGATTGTGCTCCTTCACTTGCTTGTTCAGCCAGTCGTCTGACTTCTGAAGCGACTACTGCGAATCCTCGCCCTGCTTCTCCTGCACGTGCAGCTTCTATCGAAGCATTCAGAGCTAGCAGATTTGTCGATCCTGCAATCTCTGAGATCGTATGTGCAATCAATTGAATTTCTTTGGAATAGCTATCTAACTCCTGTACGATTTTCCCATTTTCAACAGCGGCTTGGGCAAATGCTTCTAACGATTGAATCGTTTGTGTCATCGTTTCTTTGCCTCGTTGCGCTGTTTCTTGTGTATATTCTGAATCCTGCACAGCTCCGTTGATACGAATCGCAGCACGAGTAATAAGATGTGAGAGTGTCTGCATAATATCATTGGATTCGTGAATCACTTGGTTGCCTGAAGACGCGTTGCTATTCATTTCTTTATTACTAAGTACAACCTCACTATACGAATGACTCATCTGTTCGAGTGATCTGGAAAAGTGCTCTGACGAATCACTGATCTGACTTGCCGAAGAATACATATTCTGGCGAATGTCTGCCATTAGATGCGATAAATTATCCATCATGGCACGAATCGACAGACTTAAACGTCCAATCTCATCTTGACTACGTACTACAGGAAGCTCTACTTGTAGACTGCCCCCTGCGACTTGCTCAGCAGCCCGAGTGATCATAATTAAAGGACGTAACAGACGCTTCGTTACTAACCACACTACAATCATTGCAGCAACAATTTCTAATACAACGAATAAAATAATCCCTTTTTCAAAACTAGCATTGGCTTCTTCATAAGGAGCATTAGGCACACCCACATACCAGATACCAATCACTTCACCCGAAGCATTTTGAAGAGGCATATATGCGGCTTGATTGACTTGCCCGACTACATTCGCTTCGCCTGTATAGGATTGACCTTGTTTTAATACGATATTACCGACTGTATCTGAGATTTGGGTACCTGTTGCACGTTGCCCATCTTCTTTGATCACATTTGTAGCAATTCGAGTATCATTTAAAAATAAAGTAGCGGTATCCCCTGTTTTTTGACCAAATTGATCTATCCATGCAAATTGATCATTCATGACCTGCGAGCCTTTATACAATTTCCCATCACGTGCTTCCCATTCCCCGGGATACATCGCATCCATTAACAAATAACCACTTTCCAGATCGCCAAGTAGTTTTTGGTGAGAAGCTTGAATCATTTGGCTACTGGCACGTTGAACTGCATAATAACCCAATAATCCACTTCCAATAATAATAACGATACTAATATAAATAACCATCTTTTCTCGAAATCCTAATCTTGCCATACCTTTTCGTACTCCCCCTATTTATGCTGTTTACCTGTAAAAATGTAACTCTGTTCGTACTTATTCATGTGCAATCTCTGTTGTTATCCCCAGTACAACATCATTTGCTAACTATCTTGCTTATTATTTATCGGTCAAAATCATTAATTGATTAAGCTTCTGTGTAACTAAAATTTAAAATAAAAAGCCGTTCTCTCTGATGAGAAAACGACTTGGATCCTTTCATTATTCGGGACGTTCTAACAGGTAATAGTAGATCAAGCACATCTGGTAGACAAATTGCTCATGAGGATCGTTAAGATCAAATCCTGTAATATCTCGAATACGTTCTAACCGATACTTTACTGAATTGCGGTGGATCGATAGCAAATGAGCAGTATCAATCAAGCTACTTCGACTTTCCAGATAGAAGAAAAGTGTCCGTAATAAATCGGTCGTATGTTCTTCGTCATATTGCTTGAGCTTACCGAGCTTACGGTCAAATAGTATACCGAACCCTTTCTCATCCATCGTGCCACGTAGTAAATGATAGACTTCGATATCTTTGTAAGCGGTCAAAGAAGTTTCCCCGCTCAATCGGCGAGAAATCGTTAGTGCATTACGGGCTTCGCTAAATCCTTCATGGATATCCCACAACGCTTTGGGGCGACCAATACCCGAGCGATAGCCTGCTAATTTGCCTTCTTTATCATTTAACCATGACAACACAATATCTGCCCATGGAATAGTCTGTTGGCGCTGATCTCCCGCATGATCTGCATTCACTTGAGGCGTAGGTAGAAATAGAATCGCACGATTACTACGAAACTCGATATGTGGACGAATATTATACTTGGCGGCTTCTTGGTACAATAAGCGTGTCAGCCATTCTTCATCCGGTGCTACACGTCCTTCAATCACAGCCACTTCCCACAAATGAGAAGGATTCATTCCTAATTGTTGACCACGCTCTTCGACTTCATGACGAGGAGGAGCCGGTGGTGTCATCAATTCATCTATAAAATTACCCCGTAAACGGTTTTCAGTGTCTTCGATAATTTTGTTACGCATCAGTTCTAGCGCCAGTACTAATCGTGCTTGTTCAATCCCCACTTCTTCCATTGCATCTAAATTCTCTTTATCGACTAACAGATAAGCGACACTACGCTGATCGACATTAATATTTCGCCGGACAGGATACTGAGCATGATGGAAATCCCAACCGATGGGTGAGGAGACGATCAATTCTTCACTATGGTTGATCACAGCGACAGGTGCTTTGAGTAGTCCTGCCACATGATCGCTTACCGCTTGGATACCTATATTTTCAAGAACCATGGTGGTTAATGTACGATACGCTTCATCTGATCGTTGCAGTAACACTTCTTGTCGATGAAGTGCTTGTTCGATAACAGCATGAGTGATATCACTATATGAAATGTCTTCTGGTAATTCGATCAAGGGAAGTCCATACTGATCACTTAGCTCTTTCGCTTCTGCTGAAATATGATCAAGCACCTGTACCGATTTGATCACCAGACCTGCTGCTCCACTTTGATGTAACTGTTGAATCATTGTCAGTAATAACGCTGGACGATCTCGAAGCGCATATGCGGTCACCAGAATAAGTACTCCTTGCTTATCTCCTGCAATCTCATAAGGTTCTTCAATAATATCAATCGTTTTGACTACACGATCCAGCCCTTGTGCACCGCTTATCACCTTTGTTTGATGTAACAAAGGAATCTTTAATAACTCTTGTATCGTCAATTCTAGCACTCTCATTTTGTTCACCACCATATTCACATTGTTGCTAGATCTATCTTCTGCTCTATCATACTATCCTAACACACCAAAAAAGCGTATCCCTTTCTTCGGTAGAATAGGATAACGCTTAATGGAGTTGCAATACTATAGTGACTTATCCTTTGGTACCTGCGGTCAAATTCATCCCTTCGATAAAATAACGTTGAAAAATAAAGAACAACACAATCACAGGCAATAATACCAGTACAGAACCTGCCATCAGATAATTCCATTGTGTCTGTACACTTCCTCGAAAAGATTGCAGACCGATTTGCAAGGTATACAGCGACTCATCATTTACATACAACAGTGGACCCAAAAAGTCATTCCATGCGCCGTTAAATGAAAGAATCGCAATCGTTGCTAGTGCAGGCTTGGATAGTGGAATAATCACTCTTAACCATGTATAAAAGTGACTGGCTCCATCAATCTTCGCGGCTTCACTCAGTTCACGAGGAATACTTAAATAAAACTGTCGCAACATAAAAATATAAAAAGCACTTCCCAAAAACTGCGGAATAATTAACGGATAATAAGTGCCTACTAAATGTAATTTGGAAAACATCACATATTGCGGAATAAGGGTAACAAATCCCGGAATCATCATAGTCGCTAGCAAAATGGAAAACCATATTTTTTTACCACGAAATCGAATACGTGCAAATCCATACGCAACAAATGCGTTCACAATCACATTACCAGTGACTGCAAAAAAGGAAAGCAATAAGGTATTCAACGTATATTGAGTAAATGGAGCTGCTGCCCATGTACGAATATAATTATCCAGATGAAATTCTTGCGGGATAAACGTAGGCGGATATTGAGCAATTTCTTGCATCGACTTTAACGATGTTGCGATCATCCACCAGAGGGGCAATAAGAATAAGACACTTCCTAACGCCAGAATGATAAAAATAATGATTTGACGTGGAGATAGACGCTTTTTGTGATGTATCTGCGGTGAGATATACGGCTGTACACGTCCCATTATTGATCATCTCCTTCATAATACACCCAGCGTCTGGATAATTTCATATTGATTAAAGTCAGTACAAGCACGATCACAAATAGCACCCATGCCATACCCATGGCATAGCCCATATCAAACACAGTAAACGCTTTGTGCCACATATGCAGATTATAAAAAAGTAGTGAATTCATAGGTCCACCGTTACCACTTTCAGTCATAACATATCCTTCTTGAAATACTTGAAATCCACCGATAAAACTGGTTACAACATCAAAGAAAATGACAGGCGAAATCATCGGCAACGTGATATGCCAGAATCGACGAAACACAGAAGCTCCATCTAGCTTAGCCGCTTCATAGAGTTGTGAAGGTACACCTTGTAAGCTCGCTAGATATAATAACATCCCTCCGCCTACTGCCCACATTTTCATCAAAATAATTGCCGGCTTAGTCCATACCGGATCACTTAACCAAGCAGGGCCTGATATACCTACCCAAGATAATAAGGTATTGATTAACCCACTGGTTGGACTTAATAATTGCATCCATAGAAAATAGACACCGACTCCAGATAGTACAGCAGGCAAATAATAGATCGTGCGGAAAAAGCGCATCCCTAAGATCTTCTCATTTAATAACAAAGCCAGTAGCACAGAACCGATCGTCGTTAGAGGAACCATCCATACGACATAATATAATGTGTTTCCTAAAGACGTCCAGAACAAAGGATCATCGGAAAACATCCGTCTATAATTGTCTATCCCGATAAAGTCCATTCGTGAGGTCACATCATAATTGGTAAAACTGGCATACAGCGAAAATAACATAGGAAACAATGTAATCCCAAATAATCCAATCAACCACGGCAGTATAAACATATACCCTTGTCTTTCTTCCTGACGGGCTAATTTAGACAGTTTCGGACGTTTGTGCCCGATCGTTGCTTTCATGATTGACCCCCTTTATGAACGTAGGAAGCGAGAGTTTAACAAGGATTAGCTCCGAGTCCACTCTCGCCTCTACACTTGAATTACATAATGATTGATTTATTTTGTATTTTGCGCCATCAAGTTCTGTATATCTTGTTGCGCCGCTGTTAAAGCTTGCTCGGGCGTTTCTTTTCCCAGCAATACAGCATCCATATGTGGATTAATTAGATTTTTATAATCAGGAGCACTTAATGGAATAGGGAATAATTTGGTACTTTCTAGATTTTCCACTGAAGATTTGTAGACTGGATTCTGATTCGCTTCTGGATCTTGTGCGGCTTCCATATTAGCGACATTATCAAAATTTTTGATGGCCCAGTATTTCTGAGCTTCTACACCTGTTAGATACTTCATAAATTCCCAAGCTTCCGCTGGATGCTTAGCTCCACGAGGAATTTCTACAACGAATCCACCACCACTACTCCAATGACCGGAACCACTTTCACGTTCTGGAATCGGAGCTACACCAAAATCGAGGTCTTTGCCAAACTCTTCAAGTTGAGTGTTATACGTTCCTGTCTGAATATACATAGCGACTTTACCTGAAATAAAAGCATCGCTTTGTCCATTACCGAATTCGGCTTTCATCGCATCTACCGTCTGACGACCTAGACGATCTTGCCAGGACAGCAACCATTTCAGCGTGTCTACTTTGCCCGGAGTATTGATCGTGGTCTGATTATTATCATCAAAGTACCCTTGACCGTTGTCTCCGTTGATCAACCAACTATCTATCCCAAAATCACCCCAAAGTGGATAGAACCCAACTTGTTGATAGGTATCGCCACTTTTTTTATCTAATTTTTGAGCATATTCTTCCAATTCTGCCCATGTTTGCGGAGGATGATTGGGATCAAGCCCTGCTTCTTTAAAAGCAGTTTTGTTATAATACAGCATTCGTGTATCGGTATTAAACGGTAACGCATATGCTTCATTGTTATAAAGTACATTTTTCCATAATTCTGGATAGAAATTGGCTTCAATATTATCTTTTTGCAAATAAGGGGTTAGATTGGTATTTTGATTTTTGCTCGCCCGGAGGTTTACGTTGGCGTAATCATTAATAATGACATCCGCCGGATTACCAGCCGCCACTGCCGCAAGATTCTTTGTCCAAATATCGCCAAAAGGGAGGTATGTATGCTTAACAATAATGCGATCCTGCGAAGCATTGAAGTCACTGATAATCTTTTCGATAATCGGACGACGAGTCTCCGAACCCCAAAATGTCCAAAAATCGATTTCTACCTTGCCATCTGCTCGTTGCTCCGATGAATCAGATCTTGGCGTACAGGCAGTCATCAACAATAAAATAACCATTGGGACAATCCATAATACATTTCGTGTATACTTACGATGCATGAACAAATTCCTCCCTGTGTAATTAACAATAGAATAAAAAAGCTCTATATTTACAATAAATGACAAAGTATTACTTTGAATCCACTTATTATAATAAAAAAAGAGCAACTTCTTGTAATAGCAAGAAGTCGCTCTTTTTACTTTTTTTATGCTAACAATTCGCCTGCACGCATAATCAGAACATCATCCAGATACACGTCTGGCTTCTGGACAACAGCGTCAATATGTACACCTGCTGCAACTGTTCCACCAAATGTATTATTACTGCCAAAAGCAACATGGATCGTACCGTAGACTTTCTCATCTTCCAACACAATTCCTGTAATACGTGCTTTATCATTTGTTCCAATTCCAAATTCACCTAACATCCGTCCATCGCTGTCACCTAACATCAGCAATAATTCGGCTCCTGTATCCCCTTCGGCAGCGACCAGACGACCTTCGCTAATATTCAGTAATAATGGAGAATCCAGTGCTCCGATCCCTGCAATAGAACCATCAATCACGATCTGACCTTGAGCGGTTCCTTCCATCGGAGCAATATAAGCTTCACCTGAAGGTAAATTACCAGATTCTCCAGGGTTCAAATACAATCCTGTACTCGGAACACCTTCACGTTCTTCTATTGAAAAGGATAAGCTATATCCTTCTTTTTCAATACGGACTGTCGATGCTTTGGTCAGTAAAGAAGTTACATGTTCTGTTAATTCTTTCACTTTGGCATATTCAGCAGTGATCGCACCATGGGTGAACATATCTTCTGTAATCCCTGGCATCGTCGCTACTCGTGTACCTGCGGCTGCGGCTTGCTTACGTGCAGCGGTATGAGTTAACGAATAACGTGTTACACAGATTGCTACCGAAGCGTTCATCATCGCTGTAGCAATCGAAGCAGGTGGTTCTTCTCCTGATTTGCTACGCTCTTGCATGACCATCAACATCGATTCTGCTCCTAATCGCTTTCCTGCTTCATATAGAGATTCAGCTAGATGTTGGCGACTATCATCAGCCACTACAACCAAAGACTCTCCTGCTTGGAGTCCAAGACAATCAATCAATACATTTTTACTAATTTCGATACGTTCTTCGCTCATGGTATATCCATCCTTTGATTCTAGAGTATAAGTAAGATTGATCGCGTACTTTATGTCTTATATTGTTCCATAACTCTGTATAAAACACCAATCGCATTTATATAATCCAGATGCTTTTTAAGATATAATATGTTTTTACATCATACATAGGTGATCGGAGGAATAAAGATGAAGCAGGCATTACTTATTGTTGATATGCAAGAAATCTTTTTTGATTTGCCTGAAAATGCGTTGTATCAACGCGATCGACTCACTACAAAAGTCAATCAACTGATTGCCCAAGCTCGTACTGTAGATTGTCCGGTGATCTTTATTCAACACACCAGTTATACCGCAGGCGAAGATCTATATGTCGATACGCCTGAATGGGAAATCTATCATAAGCTAGATCGTCAGGATAAAGATCCTGTGTTCCGCAAAACCAAATGGGATGCTTTTTACCAGACGGAACTACTACCATGGCTTCAAAAAAATCAGATTCAGCAACTCATTTTTGCAGGTGCACAGACTGAATTCTGTATCGATACTTCTATGCGAGCTGCCTATAGTCTAGGTTATCAGCAAAATATTGTGATTAAAGATGGCACCAGCACACTGGATAGCTCTGTATTGCGTGCCGATCAGATTATTGCTCATCATGAAAATGTATGGAATGGCCGTTTCGCTCAAGTCCTAGCGGTTGAGGATGTACAGTTTCAATCTTAACTGAATATATAGTCTTATCGTGACGTTACCTATTCTCTCTTTTGTAAAGTAGTTCTCTACCTACTTTACAAAAGAGAGAATAGGTTTTTTGTATTTATGTAACTTTATCTAACAAATAAATAATATTTATTGAGCTTTTAGAACTTAGTTGGTAATATACATATCATATAAAGTAAATTAATAGGGGGTTACGATTTGAAAAAGATTTATTTGTTAACTTTTATGACATTAATTATGGTAATTATACTTTCTGCATGTGGTACACCGCCTGCCAAAGACCCTGCTCCTGCTGCTTCTACAGATTCAAGTACAACCACAAATACCAGTGATGAGACGATCAAAGTTGCTACAGATGCTTCATACGCTCCGATGGAATTTATGGATTTGGATAAAGTCTCAGGATTTGATATTGATTTTCTAGCGGCTGTTATGGAAGAAGCGGGTTTGAAATACGAGGTTACTAATATTGGATGGGACACTCTACTGGAAAGTGTAAAACAAGGTACCGAATACAAAGCAGGTATCTCTGCTGTCTCGATCACCGATGAGCGTAAAGAAACGTATGCGTTCTCAATCCCTTATTTCGAATCAACCAATATGATTATGGTCAAAGAAGGAAGTAACATCAAAAGCGCAACCGATCTCAAAGACAAAACCGTCGCTGTCCAAAACGGAACGACTGCGGATATCTTGATGTCCAAAATTATGGGTCAAAATAGTACCAATCTTAAAAAGTTCGATAGCAATACGTTAGCACTGCTGGAACTGGATAATGGCGGTGCAGATGCTGTTGTCGCAGATATCGCTGTGGTGAGCGAATATATCAAAAACAATCCTAACAACAAATTAGTCGGTATCACCGATAATACTCATTTTAATTCAGAATACTATGGACTGATCTATCCTAAAGATAGCGATCTCAAAGCCAAAATCGATCCTGCCATTCAAACCGTGATCGACAATGGGAAATATGCTGAAATCTATCAAAAATGGTTCGGCACAGCGCCTGATCTGACGAATTTAAAAGCTGAAATCACCAAAGCAGGGACTTCATAAGCGTAATGCGTCTATTGTTATTCTGTTCATCATCTGTGTCACTACAAAAACCTTTTAACATAGAAAGGGACTCTGCATGACAGACTTCAGATTCGATATTATCGCTTATTACCTCCCGATCTTATTAAAAGGGACTTTGTTAACGATTGGTATTTCATTTGCAGGTATTATTTTCGGCTCGATCCTTGGATTGATTATGGGATTTGGACGAATGTCTTCCAAATGGTATTTCAACTTACCGACAGCTTGTTATATTAACTTTTTTCGTGGAACTCCATTGCTCGTGCAAGTGCTTATGGTTCACTTTGGTCTGATTCCACTACTGCTTGATCGAAGTGATCCCATTCTAGCTGCAATCGTCGCTTTAACACTCAATTCAGCCGCCTATACTGCTGAAATTTTCCGTGCTGGTATTCAATCGGTTGAAAAAGGGCAAACAGAAGCGGCGTTATCCCTCGGGATGACACGCCGCCAGACGATGCGCTATATTATTTTGCCACAAGCGATCAAGCGAATGATCCCTGCTTTTGGTAATGAATTTATTGTATTGATCAAAGACTCTTCTCTAGTCGCAATTATCGCCGCTCCGGAACTGATGTATTATGCTAACAGTATGCGAGGACAATATATGCGGGTCTGGGAACCTTATATCACAGCTTCGATCATCTACTTTATCCTCACCTATTCGCTAAGTAAATTATTGAACTGGTGGGAAAAGAAAATCAATTAATAAGCAACAGAGAACATCAGCCAATCAGTACCTTTTCTTCCGGGTAACTGAACTTGGCTTCTTTGTTTTTCTGTGCTAGTGCATACGCTAGAGCAAGTGGACCAAGACGACCGATAAACATGGTAATAATAATGATCACTTTTCCTGCTGGTGTTAAATGAGGCGTTAAGCCCATTGATGAACCGACTGTACCGAAAGCTGATACCGTTTCATAGAAAATACTTAAAAATTGCGCATCTGTTCCACTTTCCGTGATGGTCAGTAAGATCGTCATTGTAAACACAATACCCAGCGAGATCATAATAACTGCTAATGCACGAAATGCTGTATCAAAGCTAATTCTGCGGTGAAATGCGCGAATCTCACTACGACCCCGTACGACACTATAGAGTGCTAGCATTAGAATCGCAAACGTATTGGTTTTGATCCCCCCACCGGTGGAACCACTGGCAGCTCCAATAAACATTAGAATAATAAACACAAATTGCGTTGCCGCCATCAGACCACCGATATTGACGGTATTATAACCGGATGAACGTGGCATAACGCCCTGGAATAACGATGCCCAGATTTTCTCGGTGATACTCAAATGCCCAAGTGTTGCTGGATTGCCCCATTCTACTATCAGTACAAACAATACGCCAAATATGGTCGCAATCGCTGAAGTCATCAGTACCAACTTGGTATTTAAAGAAAATCGACGCCATCTGCGCTTTTGCAATATATCGGTTACGACAATGAATCCAAGTCCACCGATCACAAATAGTGAAATAACGACCGTATTGACGACCGGATCGCCCACATGACTGGACAAGCTATCTGGAGATAAGGAGAAGCCTGCATTATTAAAAGAAGAGATCGCGTAAAAAGCGCCCTGATATAGCGCAGGTGCCCATCCCATTGTCGGTCCCCAATGCAGTGTCAAAGTGATCATTGCTACAAATTCAAGTACAAAAGCGATCAGGAAAATGTTAAGCGATAATTTCACTAATCCCTGCGTTGAAAAAGCATTGGTCGCTTGCTGGATCATTAAACGATGCTTGAGTCCAATCTGCTTTCCTAATAACACAGCAAACAGCACCCCGAACGTCATAAATCCGAGTCCACCGATCTGAATCAATACCATGATGACCAGTTCACCAAATAATGAAAAGCTGGCTCCCGTATCAATCACAGCAAGCCCTGTCACACAAACAGCAGAAGTGGCGGTGAAAAATGCGTTCAATAACCCTACACTATGACCATTAGTACCCGCTAGCGGAAGACTCAGAAGTATCGTTCCAATAAAAATCATCCCTGCAAAACCCAGTGGGATCAAGCGTGCCGGATGAACAAACCCTTTCATATGCCTTGCCATTTTATTCAAAATAATATTCCTCTCATGTTAATGAAACGGACAGCCTCCTTGAGAAGCAGAAGCTTTCTGTTCATATGGTTTATCCTGATAAAAGAAATTGGGAGTGACTACCCGATTATCATACGATTGGTGGAAAATATGTGTAGTCGCAGGTGACATTGGCGGAATAAGCCATGTCCAGTTACCGGTTACAGCACGTCCTGCTTCAGCTTCTCGTTCTTCAAATCGCTGAAATTGTGAAGCCGCTGTGTGATGATCCACAATACTCACACCTGCTTCTTTAAACGAATATAACACAGCCAAATTCAATTCAACTAATGCACGATCTTTCCATAGTGTTGCTTTACTGCTGGTATCCAATCCCATAATCTTCGCCATCTGCGGTAACAAATTATACCGATGTTCATCTGCAAAGTTACGTGCACCAATCTCTGTACCCATATACCAACCGTTAAAAGGAGCCGCTGTATAATGAATACCGCCAATATTTAGACGCATTTCAGAAACGATGGGAACAGCGTACCACTTTAATTCCAATTCTGTAAATCCCGGAAAATCAGGATGGATCATCGGCACTTCCATCACATCGGCTTGCGGAATCTCAAACCAACGCGGACTACTATTGTGTTCACTAATCACTAAAGGAAGCACATCAAACGAAGTTCCTGCCCCTGTCCAACCCAAACGTTCACAAAATTGCGTAAACTCAAGCGAAGCAGGATCACCGATTATGCCTTCTTTCGTTTGATAACCTGCATACCGAATCAATTGATGGTTCCAAATTCGCATTTCTGAGCCATCTATAGCACGAGGCCTGAAAATAGTGATCGTTGGACGCACTTTCCCTCCATTTGTAGCATACCGGATATGCTCAAGTAAAGAGTCAGCAATCTGCTCCGTTCCCTGAATATGACGTTGATCCCGTACTTTGAGATTATCCCAAAATAAACGTCCAATACAGCGATTGCTGTTACGCCATGCCATCTTAGCCCCATGCTCTAATTCTTCAAATGTATGTTCATAACTTCCATTGTTTTGAATATCATGTTCAACTTGTTGCAGACGTGCCTCTAGTTCAACATCACTTTTGCCAAGTTCTTGATAACATTGATGCAAAAACAATGTAGCTTCTTGCATCAGCGGATGTGTAACGGCCATGTATTCCACCTCATTTTATCTTATAAATTAGAATCGCTTCTACAACATATAAAAACAGGCGACGCTCTGGTGGGAGGCCGCCTGATTGGTCTGTGTATCATTATTCGGATTGTCCATATTATACGTTACAAAACAACGCTTCGGCAGTGTTATGACACAATTGTCACAGAACGTGCACATCCTTGCTGTATAAGGGCTGAGAGACTTTCCATATCGTTCCATAAATAGCACACTCACTCTAAAATACGCATCTATACTGCATTTGGATGACTAGAAGATATAGCCCATTTTATCGTTTCAAAGGAACAGTATGATTAGCTTTAAACTATACCGTCGCTTTCTATCTTATCGATAACAAAAGCCCTCCAGATCATACTCTGAAGGGCTTCTATATAAAGGCTATACTATACATTCATTATTGTGACCGATAACAGATGATCTTAACGACCAAGATAAGCGTTCAACATCCATGCTGCTTTTTCAATCTCGCCACGAATACCGATCAATAGATCAGCAGTCGGTTGGTCACTGACTTGCTCTGCAAGCACGATTGTTTCTGTTAATTCTGTCGATACGGTTGCGATATCTTCAACAAGTGAACTGACCATTTGGTTCGCTTGCTCTGTACCTGTTGCTTCAAGCAATGTAGACAATTCCAACTGCTCACGAAGTGTAGCTACAGGTTGACCACCGATGGCTAACAAACGCTCAGCAATATCGTCCATGTATACCGTTGCTTGATCGTACAATTCTTCGAATTTAGCATGTAGTGTAAAGAAGTTTTCACCTTTGACGTACCAGTGGAAATTGTGAAGTTTAGTATAAAGCAAAGACCAGTTTGCAATTTGTACATTCAAAGCGTTATATAATGCAGTTGTTTGTGTAGTCTCAGTTGTAGTAGAAGTGTTTTGTAGAGATGTCATAGATAATTCCTCTTTTCGTTTTATATTTTTAAATTTAGACTTATTCTAATTCCTGAATTAATCATAACAGATACTATAGAATTTGGCTAGTGTTATCTGCAAAAATTATTTTTTTATGATCGACAAATTGCGAGTTTATATGTTGCTAATCGTAACTATTTCTAAATAAGCAAACGCTTACTTTATCAATAACCTTTACATATCTAGTTCTTTTCGTTCAGTTTTCTGAAGATAGCATGAATGTACCTTTATAACATAGGCTATCTAGCAAATTGACGGAGTACGGTCTTATCTCATACTATGGAGTAAGCGTAAATTACATTTATACCTATGCTCACATTAAAAGGAGGTCCGTTCGTGGATATTATTTCAGCGATTATTATGGGTATTATTGAAGGCTTGACAGAGTTCTTGCCAGTATCCAGTACCGGGCATATGATTTTGACAAGTTATTTACTTGGTCTAGATCAGAATGCAGAACAGGTCAAAACATTTGAGATTGTAGTACAACTCGGAGCCGTACTTGCGGTTGTCGTACTGTACTGGCGTAAGTTTATTGATATTTTGATGACGATTCCTGATCTATTTAATGGTCGTCTCAAAAGTAAAAATGGTATGGCTCCTCAACGCCGTCTAAACATTTTGCATATTATTTTGGCGATGTTGCCAGCTGTTGTGGTTGGATTGATTTTGCATGACTTCATTAAAGAACACCTTTTCGGACCTATGACTGTCGTCTACAGCCTTGTTGTCGGTGGTTTGCTAATGATCTATGCCGAATGGCGTAAAGGCCGCTCAGCGGGTAATATGACGGTTGATGATATTACATACAAGCAGGCTTTTGGTGTAGGCTTATTCCAGTGTCTTGCTCTATGGCCAGGCTTTTCTCGTTCCGGTTCTACCATCTCAGGTGGACTATTGCTCGGGATATCTCACACTGCTGCTGCTGAATTTACATTTCTAGTGTCTGTACCGGTAATGTTCGGAGCAACAGGATTGGATCTTGTCAAAAGTGCACAGTATTTAAGTATGGATGACTTCGGATTTTTTGCAGCTGGATTTATTGCGGCTTTCCTTGTCGCTCTAGTCGCAATCAAAACATTCTTGAATCTGCTTAAACGTCTTCCATTGTATGTATTTGCTTACTATCGCTTTGCATTAGCTATTATTTTCTTTATCTTACTTACTCGTTAAGCAAAAGTTAGTATAGAGCTAATCCGTAATCTGATTCAATATTCGATATTCAGAGTTAATATATTTGTAATAATATGAATATATATAACTATACATGAGGACGACTTTACCGTCCTATTCAAATGGGAGATGCTACTTGGATACTTTACCCGCACGAAGGCGAATGATGAGTGCTGTACTGATGAGTCTAATCATGCTGTTGTTCTGTATGCCATTTCAATCAACAGATGAAGAAGACTATGACTTTGCTGTCACAACTGGAATTTATCCAGGCAAAATGACATACGGATCAGCACGGTATGCAGGTAATGTAGATGGCGGATCAAATGTGCCTACTTTACCACCAGTGATGACACTGGCTGCTTACTTTGCGATTCTGGTTCGGTATGTGCGTATATCGATCAGTCCCACTCATCTTCTTTCTTTCATCCCTCTCTTGCTCAAGCGCTTATTACTTGCAGAGCTTAAGTACCGGTCCAATTATATGGATACAGTTTCCGTACGACCTTAATCATGTCTAACACATTTGCTGATAGTAAGTGTGACTCATTCACATTAATGGATCGCGGATGCTGACCCGATAGGATCGGCACGCACGAAGGGAGAGAGTTTGTTGTCTGACAGTATTAATATAGGACTTAATTTAACGTTATTTGTAATTTTAATTATCTTTACTGCGTTTTTCGTCGTTGTGGAATTTGCGATTGTAAAAGTAAGAGGTAGTCGTATCGATCAATTGATCACCGAGGGAAACAAAAATGCTCGTTATGCGAAAGAAGTCATCTCGAATCTGGATGGTTACCTGTCTACCTGTCAATTAGGCATAACCATTACAGCGTTAGGGCTGGGTATGTTAGGAGAACCGACTGTAGAGTATATGTTATCTCCTATCTTTGCTAATTTGGGTGTTACTGAATCACTCAGTCATATTTTATCGTATGCGATTGCTTTATTATTAGTAACTTATTTCCATGTGGTTGTTGGTGAATTAACGCCGAAGACAGTGGCTTTACGCAAAGCAGAACAAGTGACGTTGTATACCGCTCGTCCGATTATCTGGTTTAACCGTTTGATGTATCCTTTTATTTTTATTTTAAATGGATCGGCTATCTTCTTAACACGCTTGATTGGTCTACAACCTGCAAGCGAACATGAAGAAGCTCACTCGGAAGAAGAATTGCATATTATTTTGAATGAAAGCTATGAAAGTGGCAAAATCAATCAAAGTGAATATGGTTATGTGAGTCGTATTTTTGCTTTTGATGAAATGCTAGCCAAAGAATTAATGGTTCCCCGTACAGACATGGTGTGTTTATTTACCGAGAAATCACCGGAAGAAAATCGGATGATTATTCGTAAAGAACAATACACTCGTTTTCCTGTAGCGGAAGGAAGTAAAGATAATATTATCGGTATGATCAATACCAAGCAGTTCTTTTTAGCAGCGGAAGAAACGCCGAATCTGAATGTTGCTCCATTGATTCATCCGGTGATGTCTTTATCGGAGACCACACCTGTAAAGCATTTGCTCAAACGAATGCAACGTGAAGGAACACATATTGCGATATTAGTCGATGAATATGGCGGGACTTCAGGGATGATTACGATTGAAGATATTTTGGAAGAAATCGTGGGCGAGATTCGCGATGAATTCGATGCCGATGAAGAAGATGAAATTCAACAAATTGCTCCACATCATCTGATTGTCGATGGTAAAGTATTTATCAACCGTGTCAACGATCTGTTAGGTACCGATCTGGATGATGAGGAATTGGATACGATCAGTGGTTGGTTATACGGTCAACGTCCTGATCTTGCCATTGGAGCAATCTATGAATTTGAAGATCTGACGTTCAAAGTATTGCGTCGTAGCGCACGTCGTTATCGCAAGCTAGAGATTGTCAAAAAAGTAGTCGAAACCGATGAACATGAAGATACCGAATCATAATGGTATCTGATCTGGATGATCCTCATTCAATCATTGGCTAAAAACATTAAAACCGCTTTTTCCTCAACAGGAGAAGCGGTTTTTTGTATGTTTATATCTTCCCAAGCGATAACATATTAGGCTGTTCGCCACGCATCAGCTGACCCCAGTGACAGTAGACTTGATAAGCTTTGCCACTTTCCAATATAGACTTAGCGGTATATACGCCTTCTTCAATCGAGCCTGTCTGGCCTGTTAGTGCTAAGCGGTAAGCACTATTGAGTAGTACTTGATTAGTAAATGCAAGATCGGCTTGTCCGCGTAACACCTGTTCAGTCACTTCGATCTGTGTAGCGGCTGTCCAGCTTATTTCAGGCAACGAAATATCAAGTCCATACACTTCAGGATCTATAATCTCCATACGAGCTTCACCATGTTCTACTACATACGTACGTGTAGGACGATCAATAAATAAATCTTCCGACCCCTCTGCTCCCTGAATAATAGCGGCACGCTGATAATCCAGCCGTTGCAATACTTTAGCAATTCGTTCAAAAAACGTATTATGGAACACGCCATATACTAGATAAGGAGAATGACTATAATTCATTAATTTCTCAGCGCTATTCAGGATCGTACGTACCCCTATTTCTTCACGCAATGTACGCAAAGCGCCAAGAGGAGGACACCACTGCTCTGCTGATACAAATAATAACCCTGTTTCTTGGGCGGCATATAGAGATTGATCTCGTGTTAGGTGATCGGTATTGACTCCCATTTCACGCAATAACAAAGGCAATGTAACTCCCCATTTAGGAGGTAGTGGCTCACTGCCATGTAACGTCACTTTTTGACCTGTGGACGCTAGCACAAATGAAGTCGCAAAGCTGGCGATAAACGAAGCCGTACGTCCATCATAAGGCGCTGCACAATCTAGACTATTGATCGAAGAAGTACGTAATGCATATTTACGACAGATATCTACGAACGCATGCATTTCTTCTATATTTTCCATCTTCATCCGTTCTGCCATCAAAAAAGCACCGATCTGTACATCAGAAGCTTCTCGATTCAAAATCATTTCGCCTACCGCTATCGCTTCATCATAAGTAAGATCTCTGGAACCTCTTTTGCCTCGACCTACTTCTTTCAGTATGTCCGTCATGTTCACGTCAGGTTCCTCCTTTGACTATTAAGATTGTAACAATTGATGGGCTTTAACGATCGCTGTGGCAACATCTACAAGGCGTTTACGATCGTTCATCGCTTTTTTACGTAAAATGTCATAGGCTTCTGCTTCAGAGATCTTTTTCATATCTGCTAAAATGCCTTTTGCCATATCGATCCACTTTCGATCTTCTAAGCGGGAGACCAATTGCTGACGTTCACTATGCCATTGTTGCCTTTCGATACAGATCTTAGCTGCAAAATGAAGTGCCCAGTGAAGGTCTTGTTCTTTCATGGTAGGTGTAAGAATCCCATCAATAGCACTTTCCATTTCACAGGCTTGGACAGAAGAAGAGGTGGTATATGGACTGCACCACCATAACATCGGGATATTGCGTGAATGCGTCAGAATATGTTCGAGGATAGCAATCTCTTCAATAGGTAGATCAAGCACTACAGCATCGGCTTTGGTTAACAAAGATTTGACATCATCAGCCCCAACTGAAATCGACGCCTGATACCCGTTATCTTCCAGCAAAGTCTCAGGTAATACCACAGACTCTAACTGATCCGGACCACAGATCATATTATTCATACGGATAATCAGTAAAGAACGCATTGAGAGGTACTCCCTCCTCATATCACTTAATACTTTATATGAAATATATAATAGAAAATATCACATGAAAAGCTAAATTTTAAAGTAAATATATATATTTCAGCTCTTTTTTGAGAAAAAGAAGGTAAATGAGGTTATTTCGATATTTATCATGTAAACATAATTAACTTCTAATTTCAAATAAAATTTTTATGTTATTTATATTGACATGTAATTATACATCTTTTATAGTTGGTTTATCGAAAAATAACATATTCAGCTTGTCCCATCATTATATTGAACTACATTTCTTTTGAATATCATAGATACAATGGAGTATCTAAATCATAGACGGCAATGAAGCCTGTCTCTACCCTATATCAGAGTACCAAGCGTTTCGCACGCTTATCTCTGGTTGGAATGAGACAGGCTTTTTATATTTTACAGAGATTATAGGAGGAGAGATCATCATGACAACACCCAAAAAATTAGTACTGATCGGAAACGGAATGGCAGGCGTATGGACGATAGAGCATTTACTGAAGCTAGCACCACATGCATATGAGATCACTATTTTTGGAGCAGAACCTCATCCGAACTATAATCGTATCTTATTATCTACCGTGCTTGCAGGTGGCGCTTCGATCAACGATATCATTATCAATGACCATGATTGGTACAGTGAAAATCAGATCACTCTACATACAGGTGATCCAGTCGTACGTATAGATGTGCAGAACCGTCAGGTCATTGCTGCTTCTGGCTTGCATGTTGACTATGATGAAGTGATTATCGCAACAGGTTCAAGAGCCTTTATCCCACCTATTCCGGGTTCAGACAAAGACGGAGTGATTGGATTTCGAGATATTAAAGATTGTGAGACCATGATCTCAACCGCTCAGACTCATCATAAAGCAGCTGTTGTCGGGGGCGGACTGCTTGGACTTGAAGCGGCACGCGGATTACTGAATCTGGGTATGGATGTCACCGTTATTCATATTAATGAACATTTGATGGATCGCCAGCTTGATCTTCCCGCAGGATTGATGCTTCAAGAACAGTTAGAAGCTCAGGGCATGAAGTTCTTACTGGGCAAGCGTACCGTTGAATTAACCGGCAAGCGCAGAGTCACAGGGCTTCGATTCACAGATGGAGAATCATTAGATGCTGATCTTGTGGTGATGGCGGTAGGGATTCGTCCTAATATTGATGTAGCTTTATCTTCTGCACTTCAAATAAATCGCGGAATTGTAGTCAATGATCATCTGCATACGAATATTCCTCATATTTCAGCCGTCGGTGAGTGTGCAGAACATCGAGGCATTGGATACGGGTTAGTTGCTCCCTTATATGAACAAGGTGCTGTACTTGCTAAACGTCTCGCAGGACTAGACACTGCTGGGTACGAGGGCTCGGTTACTTCGACCAAACTCAAAGTTGCCGGTGTAGATGTATTTTCAGCAGGACAATTTGCAGATACAAAACAGACCAAGTCGCTACGTATGCAAGATGATATCGATCATATTTACAAAAAATTAGTTATTCAAGATGGTAAATTAATTGGAGCTGTATTGTTCGGAGATACGTCTGAAGGCAGTTCATTGTTCTCTTTAATCAAAAGTGGTGAGTCGATTGTCGGACGTGAAAAAGAATTGCTCACTGGTTATGTAGCTGGTGCGGCGGCAGTATCTCCTTTGCAACGATTAGAAAGTATGGCTGATGACGAAATCGTATGTGGTTGTAACGGTGTTAGCAAAGCAGCGATCGGTGATGCAGTACTGAATCAAGGTTGTCATACGATGGGATCACTCAAATCTTGTACCAAAGCTTCTGCTTCTTGCGGAGGTTGTGCTCCACTTGTAGAAGGATTGCTTCAATATTATGCTGGAGATTCAGCTCAGGTAGCGGTCAAAGAAGGCATGTGCGGCTGTACTTCACTACAACGTGACGAGATTGTAGAGCAGATCAAAACGATGGGTCTCAAAACAGTCAAAGAAGTGATGAATGTACTGGAATGGCGCGAACCTGAAGGCTGTTCCAAATGTCGTCCAGCACTCAACTATTATCTAGGCATGTTATTTCCAGCAGAATATGAAGATGAAAAAGAATCTCGCTTCACCAATGAACGGTATCATGCCAATATCCAAAAAGATGGTACGTATTCAGTCGTTCCTCGTATCTATGGCGGAGTCACCTCACCTGCTGATCTCAAAAAAATAGCCAATGTAGCTGAAAAATATAATGTACCACTCGTTAAATTTACAGGTGGTCAACGATTAGATTTACTCGGTATCCAAAAAGAAGACCTGCCTAAAATCTGGGAAGAATTGGATATGCCTTCCGGTCATGCTTATGGCAAAACATTACGTACAGTCAAAACATGTGTGGGTAATACATTCTGCCGCTTTGGGACACAAGATGCGATGGCAATGGGAATCAAAATGGAAAAAGCATATGAACGCTTAACTGGCCCTGCCAAAATAAAATTAGCGGTCTCTGGATGTCCACGTAACTGTGCAGAAGCGACAATCAAAGATTTGGGCTTAGTGGCTATCGATGGCGGTTGGGAACTGCATGTGGGAGGCAATGGTGGTGTTAAAGTACGGGCTGCCGAACTGCTATGCACAGTCAAAACGGAAGAAGAAGTGATGGAATGGTCCAGCGCGTATTTACAATATTATCGTGAACATGCTCGCTTTAATGAACGCACCGCCGCATGGATTGAACGTGTAGGTCTAGATCATGTCAAAGAAGCACTTGCCGATCAACAGACTCGCTTGGAGCTGGTTAGTCGTATAGAAGAAACGCTGAGTTATACTTCTGATCCGTGGAAAGAAATTATTGCCAAAGACGAATTACGCAAAAACTTTGAACCTTTGAACCCAGCACCATTAACCGGATCGACCACATCTATGCATTAAGGGGGAACTGCGATGACGATGACCAAATTACATGTAGGGCATATTCAAGACATCGATAAAAAAGGATCACGTACTTTCCAACTAGGTGAGACCGAGATTGCTTTGTTTCACCTTAGTGATGGTAGTATTCATGCCGTTGAAAATAGCTGCCCTCACAAAAAAGGACGATTATCTGAAGGGATGGTCTGCGGGACAGCGATTCATTGTCCTTTACATGATTGGAAAATCGATCTACGAAGTGGCAAAGTACAAGAACCTGATGAAGGTTGTGTGCATACGTACAATACAGAAGTCGATCCTGATAGTGGAGCGATCTATATCACATTTTGAGCAAAGGAGTGGTGAAGATGAATAGAGCATATGGCACAGTAAGCATTATCGGGGCAGGTCCAGGTGATCCTGAATTGATTACAGTCAAAGCATTACGGCGGATTCAGCAAGCCGATGTGATTATGTATGATCGTCTGGTGAATGACGAGTTGTTAACCTATGCCCGTCCAGATGCACAGAGGCTATTTTGTGGTAAAGCGCCTGGATTGCATCATATGAATCAAGCCACTATTCATCGTACACTACTCTCTTATGCATCAGCAGGTCATGCTGTGGTTCGACTCAAAGGAGGCGACCCCTTTGTTTTTGGACGGGGTGCAGAAGAAGCTTTATTTCTAGCTGAACATCATATTCCTTATGAGATTGTACCGGGTATCACATCAGCGATTGGAACAGCCGCCAGTGCTTCGATTCCGCTCACTCATCGTGGTGTAGCGACATCATTTGCTTGTATTACGGTCTGCAGGGCGAATCCAGCGATTGAGCCAACCACGACAGAATCGATATTCTCTTCCGCTCCACCGCTATCTCCGTCCCCTGTGCGGTGGGATCTACTCGCTCACAGCGTGGATACACTGGCAATCTATATGGGTGTCAGTCAATTGGAAGAAATCTGTAGTGAACTGATCTTTTGCGGTAAACCTTCTACAACCCCTGTCGCTATTATCGAAAATGGAACAACCGAAGCCGAGCGCATATTTACAGGTACACTGGCGGATATAAATCAAATAGCCACTGCCGCTCATGTGAGTAATCCAGCGATGATTATTATCGGTGCAGTGGTTCATATCCGGGAACAATTAATACAGATGAAGCATCAAGCCCATCAAATGATCGGGTAACCTTTATGATGCTAGATTGATTCTATATCTGCTCTTTTACCTTTCTCATGCCACCATTGTGCATATATGCCGCCAATCGCATCAAATATTTGCGTCTGATCATGTTGCCATTCTCCTACTAGCTGTTCATCATATGTAAGAAAAGAGGTTTTGTTGTCGACTTTGTATTTGTGTAATAAGCGAATATGAGTCACCAATTCAATCGTATACGCTAATATCCAGTACAACATCGCATCCTCATCGTATATCATTTTGGTAAACACATTTTGTCCACGTTCATACATCTGTAGTCGGTATCCTGTGGCAGTCAGTTCGACAAAAGGAGCAAAGTCTTCTCGAAAAGATGACATAAACGGATTCGTAATATAATTGATATACTCTTCTTTCGGTAAAGAAGTACGTTGTAACAACGAATGTAATTGTTCTATATACTGTGCTTGTGTTTTCATACAGATACCTCCTGAATAGTTATCATCTTATGCTCTATTTTCGCTATATGTAATCTATCCTACACGTTTTTGGGATATCGTCAAAAAAGTAGCGAATCTAAAAAGCCGTTTTCCTTTATGTAGAGGAGCAACGGCTTTTTTAGTATGACTATTTTGAATAATTATGCTTTTCATCATTTCAGGTAGAGATAGCATAAAAGATGATGCAGTCTTAATAGGAAGAATTCATACTATTTCGAGTAGCTCCTGTTAATAAAGGTACTACTTTCCCATGATTAACATCAATAAGACCATAATCAGTAATTTTGAGTGCAGGGCTAACGGGTAAAGAATGCGTACTAATCGACATAATCGGATTATAATGCTTATACCCTAGTTCACGCATAGCCGTAACCAGTTGATCCACAGCAACAGCTGTTTCTTCCAGTGGGGCTTCTGTTAAGATACCACCTACAGGTAAATGCAGGGAAGCGATGATTTCTCCATCTAATACAACACAGAATCCACCCTGCTTACTAATCACTTCATTGGCTGCTATTGCCATATCTTGTGGATTACGACCGACGACAAGCAGATTATGATTGTCATGTGAATAGGTTGTTGCTATCGCACCACGTGTAATCGTATCTCCACCGATCAGACCATACGCATGATTACCATTTTTTCCATACCGCTCAAATGTAGCGATCAATCCATACCCGCTCTGTTCCCACATCAACTGCTGATTACGCACACTTACATCAGTTAGACGTTCTTCGGTAAAGGTTGATCCGTCTTTGACCATCATTACCCGACATTCATACAGACCGTCATCGTTATGAACTGGAACTTGAAAATGTTGCTCGTTCAGTAGCTCTAACTTCACACTCTGATAAAAGTGAGCTGGGAATTGTGGTTGGGAAGAAGGCTGTATATACGGCTGATCCTGCTGATACACACACAATCCTTTTTTGTAAACTTCATCAATCTGGAACTGCTCGATATCGGATAGTAAAATAAAATCGGCTAATTTACCGGGTGCTATGGCTCCACGATCACTCATATTCATTCTTCTTGCAGGTGTAAAGGTAGCTGCATAGACTGCTGCTTCAGGTGCCATTCCCATCTGAATCGCTTTACGGACGATATAATCCAGATGCCCACGCCACGCTAGACTATCGGTCATCACATCATCTGTCACAAAGCAGAAATGTTCTGCAACATCATGATGAATCATATAATCCATAATTTCCGGTGTCATTGATTTCTCTTGCAGTTCAATAAACATCCCTGCTGCTATACGCTCTGTCATTCCTTCAATACTCTGATGGGTATGATCAGAATCGATTCCTGCTGTGATCAATTGATGGAGATCTAGATCAAGTAACTTGGGCGTATGCCCTTCGATAACAAGATGCGGATAATGCGTCTTCATATGACGTAAAATTTGATTCGTTTTGCATTCTGGATCACGTATCACATCGACATAGTTCATAATTTCACCCAGACAAATAATCGACTCCGTGCGCATCAACTCGTCAATATCCGCAATCTCGATAGAACCGCCTGTTGTTTCCAGCGGTGTGGCGGGTACAGAGCTAGGAATACTATACATCATATCGCACGTCACATCTTGACTGGCGGCAATCATTTCTTTGACCCCTTCAAGCCCGAATACATTAGCCATCTCATGCGGTTCAGGTACGATCGTTGTGACTCCGCGACGTAAAATGCCGTGAGAAAAGGTCGCTGGTGTGACCATCGAGCTTTCAATATGCAAATGGATATCGATTAGACCGGGGATCATATATCGTCTATGACCTTCGATGATCTGCTCGGCGGCAAAACGATCACTGCTTTGTTGACCAATATATAGAAATTTGTCTCCCTTAACGGCTACATCGCCTGTACGAAATTCTTTATAGTAACTATTGTAAACCTGAACATTGGTGATAAGCAGATCTACAGCGATTGGAGAGGATGCAGATGTATTTACACTACTCATTGTCCCACCATCACAATCTTATCCGCTGGAAAAGTAATCATCACCTGTTGACCGGGTGCGATCGGGATATCCATTTCTTGATTAACTGTAAATGCGCCTAACGCTGTCTGTACTTCAAATTGATAACTTCGTCCTAGATACGTACTGACTTTGACTGTTCCTGGTACTTGATTGGACAGAGACTTTTGTAGATCCGTCAGTTGACCTAAAGGTATAATACGTAAATCTTCCGGACGGATCGCGCCTTTGTACGTGTTCGCTGTCGATTGACCGGCTTGTAATTGCACATCAAATCCGTAATCTCCAATCGTCCACTCTAGCCCTGTATTTCCTTGACGAGTCCCATCAAACACCAAAAAGTTATTAAACCCGATAAAACGAGCGACATATTCGGTTTTGGGATACTGGTAGATATCGGTAGGAGCACCTAATTGCTCGATTTTGCCAGCATTCATTATTGCTACTTGGTCGGAGATCGAAAAACATTCTTCCTGATCATGAGATACGTAGACCGCAGTCATTCCTAATTCTTGCTGTAAACGACGAATCTCAACACGCATCGTCACTCGGAGATTAGCATCCAGATTACTTAACGGTTCATCAAATAGTAGCAGATCCGGTTCAATCACCAGTGCGCGGGCAATAGCTACACGTTGACGTTGTCCACCAGACAATTCTTGCGGGAACCGCTTTTCAAAGCCATTCAGACTAACGATATCAAGCATACGTAATACTTTTTCTTTCACTTGCGCTTCTTTCATTTTGCGCAGACGTAAGCCGAACGCTACATTATCATAGACCGACAAATGTGGAAATAACGCATAACTTTGAAAAACAAATCCAAAATTGCGTTTGTTCACAGGTAGGTGGGTATAATCACGCCCGTCGAACATAAATTTGCCACCTTTTGCCTCCAAAAAGCCTGCAATCAGACGCAATGTGGTTGTTTTGCCACAACCGCTTGGTCCGAGTAATGAAAGTAATTTACCTTCTTCTAATTTGAGATCGAAATTCTCCAAAATCAGGTGGTTATCATACGCCACCGATACCTGTTCTAAGCTGAGTAATGTCATCGTCGTATGCCTCCCCTTATCGTTTGGTAAAGTAAGCCAGTCCACCCATCAGACGCTCAATCACGAACATCAATAGACCGGTCAATATCATCAATACGACCGAAATCGCAGCTATCGTTGGATCAAAATAATTCTGTACATACGTCAACATTTGGATCGGCAATGTACTAATTCCCGGTCCTGTCATAAATACCGAGATATCGACATTATTGAATGACTCCAGAAAAGCGATCAATACCGCCGCCATAATGCCTGAGCGAATATTCGGTAATACCACTCTGAAAAAAGCTTGTAAACGTCCTGCACCAAGACTAACTGCCGCTTCTTCGATCGAAAAATCAAAGTTCGATAGACTGGAACCAATCACTCGAATAATAAACGGCAACATAATGACTGTATGCCCGACTAAGAGACCTGCATAAATTGGCAATTGGTACATAACTAGCACATATTTGAGCATCGTAAAACCAAGTACAATACCGGGAATCAACACCGGTGATAAAAAGATCGCATTGAGCAAATCACGTCCGCGAAAGTGATATCGACTTAGCGCGTATGCCGCAGGTACACCCAGAATCAGAGCAAGTAAATTCCCTAATAACGAAATAATAATAGAGGTGACAAACGTCTTCGGAAACATATCGACTGCCCATATATTTTGATACCATTTGAGTGAAAATCCATCTGGTGGAAATTTCAATACTGTGCCCGGTCCGAATGAGGTGACCGAGATGATCACCAGTGGTCCTAGCAGAAAAATAAAAACTAACGTGCTAAATATCGCCAGTCCGTAATGTTTTTCTTTCATCTTCGTCTCACCCCTTCGGATTCAATTTCGTAGCTACTTTGTTCATCAATCCTACAACAACCAGTGTAATCACAATCATAATCGTAGCGATCACTGAAGCTAGATACCAATCATTTAATGTCATTGCATTCTGATATAGGAATGTAGAGATTACCCGTTCTTTGCCTCCAAGCAAGGCTGGAGTGGTATACGCGGTTAGACTACCGACAAATACAAGTACACTTCCGATGATCAGACCCGGAATCGTGAGCGGAAATAATACTTTACGCAATGCTGTAAACCGAGAAGCGCCCAGACTTTCTGCGGCACGAATCAGTTCACTATCTACATTTTCCATCACACCTACAAGTGTAATAATGATCAATGGTAAAAATAGATGCACCAGTCCGATAATCATCGCTGTTGGTGTATACAAAATTTCGATCGGTTTATCGACAATCCCAGTAGCGACCAGAGCATTATTCACTAGACCTTTACGTCCTAGAATAATCATCCAGCTAAACGAGCGCACAACAGGGCTGGTCAACAACGGAAAAATAGATAAAGCTAGTAAAATCCCTTTTTTTCGTGTACCCAAGCGAGAAATATAGTAAGCCACCGGATAACCGAGAGCGATACAGATCACAGTTGTAAATACACTCACTCGTAGAGTTGTCAGTAGAATCCGATTGAAATACGCATCTTTGAAAAAGTACAGATACCCTTCCAAGGTAGGCTTGCCTTCTTGCACAAACGTTGAGCCAATCGTCAATATAATCGGGATCAGCATAAATACGGTAAGGAACAGCAGCCCGGGTAGGAGCAGCCAGTACATCTTATTGATTTTCATAGGTGGATACGCTCCTATCTGAGCAGAATTAAGGTGGTTCTTAGGGATAGAGCAATTGGTTTTACTTTTAGAAAATCCACCCTATCTTCAATGGTACGGAGTATAAGAACAAAGTCTTTTCTGAAGCGGATACCCTAACCACATCAAAAGTTAAATGATTAGTCCACTCTAAGCACACTGCTATTTTAAAGAAATCTGCTCTGCATTTTCGATCAGTTCTAGTTCTACACTTGCTACAGGCTCGGTTGCTTTGAGATTGCTAAGGGATTCCAAAAAGATTTTGAAAAAGGCGATATGGTTGACCGTTAGAGCGACTTGGACGTTAGGTTGTTTGCCTAGACGATTTTGAAAATCGCATACCGTTTGTCCATCGCATAAATCGCTGTTGGTTTCGATATCGACGTGATATAACGTGGTGCTAATCACATCGGGATACAGAGCGGCGGCTACAGCAAGCGGGTCATGCATAGCGCATGCTTTGACTCCATTGCGTTGTTCGTAGCGCTCCATATAAGCGGATGTGCTCTGACCTACATACACTGCGATTTCAGGTTGAGCGGTACGATTGAGCGCACCGAGATGGTTGTTGTTTAGCAATACTTTGCGTGTCACATCTAACGGTACAAGGACTAGATTGGCAAAGCCTGCATTTAGGACTTGCTTGGCGGCTTCAGGATCGACGTACATATTGTATTCGGCTGTTGGTGTGATATTACCGTATTCATTAACGGCTCCACCCATAATGACGATTTCTTTGACGTTAGCGACAATCTCCGGCTGTTGTTGAATCGCTAATGCTACATTGGTCAGTGGTGCCGTGAGAATCAACGTGATCTCGCCGGGATGGCTCATAATTTGCTCAATCATAAATTCATGAGCGGCTTGAGGTTGAACCTGCTGCTCCACTTGCATCTCCGTTAAGGCGCCACCGATCCCATCATTGCCATGAACTGAATGTTCGAATCTAGGCTCTCGAACTAAAGGAGCATCTGCTCCTGCAAAAACAGGAATATCCGTACGATCGATCAACTGTAGAATTTTGAATGTGTTCGTCGTCGCTTGCTGCATGGATACATTCCCATTAACCGTCGTAATCCCTAAAATGTCACAACTTCCACTACCCACAGCTAGCATGATTCCAAGCGCATCATCGATTCCTGTGTCGACATCCATAATGACTTTCCGTTGCCCTGCACTCAAAATACATCCTCCTTTGATCTTTAATATGTGGTTGTAAAGATCGTACTTTATTGGAGCTTAACCTCCGATTTCGCGGTTCCAACGATCTGTCCATACCGGCATACTTTTATTCACAAATTCCATATCTAACTTACGTAGATTCTCTATAATATCTGCACCATACGTAATTCCTTGTGCTTCTTCATCTGTCAGTACCACATCTTTATTGACAGGAGAATCAACTTTGGCTTTGGCAGATTTCTCTTGTACGTCTTTGCTCAACTGCCAGTCGATAAATTCTTCAGCCAGTTCTTTGTTATCGCTACCTTTGACGATGTTCACTGTATTGATAACGGCATAAGCCCCTTCGGATGGAGTGACGAACTTCGCACCCGGTACAGCGGCTTGAATATCTTTGAAATACATTTCCATAATCGGGCCACCTGCAATCTCTTCTTGTCCGATCATATTGACGTATTCCGAGGTTTGGCTATAGTATTTGACCACACTCGGGTCTAATTTTTTTAATTGAGTAAATGCTGCATCTTCGTTAAATTCTTTATTGCCTGCTACACGTGAAGAAGCATCGATCATCATCGGGCCTGCGGTTGCTGTAATCGCTGGCATCGTTAAGTTATTAGCAAATTCAGGCTTCCATAGATCGCTCCAAGAAGTTACCTCACCACTCACTAATGCTGGATTGTAGGCGATACCGAGCTGAGCTACCGTATAAGCAGGTCCATATTTTTCGCCATTGGGTGCTTTGGCAATATCATAAATCTGATCTAAATTCGTTAATTGGGTACGATCAATCGGTTCTAGTAAATCATCGTCAATCGCTTGTTGGGCATAATAATCAGAGAGGTAGATGAGATCCACATTCGTACTGCCCTGACGAATTTTGTTTAATCGTTCTGCATTATTACCTGTTTCGAGTACGATTTTGACATTGTGTTCTTTTTCAAATGGTTGGAATACCGATTCTTGTAGAAAATCTTCGGAAAAGCCCCATGTCGAGATAACCAATTCCTTTTGTCCGTCTGCACTGCCACCTGTGCTTGCATTACCGTTCTGATCAATCGTTGTTCCACAACCTGCAAGCCCTACACCTGCTAATGTTAATGCCAGCAATCCACTCATCCACTTTTTACTCATTGTTTGGTTTCCCCTCTCAAATGGTTGATTCTGAATAACAATGTTGCAACAATTACCTATAAACAAACAAAAAAGAAAAGTATCCTTGTAAGAACAAGAACACTTTTCTTCGATAAACAAAGCAAAGCGGTACCCGTTACAAACTGATCTGCATCCGGTCACCTTTTAAGATAGATCAAAAAAGGAAATCCGCCAGTCAGGTTGGCGTGTCAGTTGAAACCAGCTTGCGTTATTGATTCTCTGCCAGTACCACATTGGTAAAAGCCCATTGGGTAGACGCATCATAATCGCGCAATATAGCTTCAATATTCAATTGTAATTCTTGTTCTAACTTCTCACGAAATTTGCGCTTATAGACAGTCGATAAACGAAAATCGACTTCCTGCTTGAGTGCAGGATCTTCGCCTTCAAGAGCAGCCGACCGCGGAGAACGTCGATGTCTGGCTTGAAAAGTAATAATATGATCTTCAACCGTAACTCGTAATAACGTAGTTCCGTAACCAAATAGTTCTTTGGATACTTCGTTATACAACTGTGCCATTTTCTTTTTGGACTCATTATGATCCAGAAGATTCATCTTATCACCTTCACTGGTAAATGTCGTACGTTTGGTTCGTCCGACCTCGTTATTATACATAAATTAATAGTGTGGAGCAACATAATTAGGCTATTTAAAATAAATTTTGTTCTATAAGCGAACATTACGTGTAAGCATATTCCAATTCATCCGTTTTATTGAGCTTCAATTTCTACTATTTTGTCTAGAAAATGAATGTAATTATTCTATATCTTATCTATCCTACACCTTTTTGGGATATCGTCAAAAATCCGCCTGTAGTTGACCTAGTATATAGGTTTGGACAGACGGATCATATACAGCTTGGAATGTATGTTATCTGATATATTAATAACGAGCAGGTGCTGATTTCTTCGCAAGTTCTATCATATAATCAAAAAACGCAGTCGGATTCGTATCATAGACAAAATTCACTGGACGACCATCTGCTTGTTCTACAGTTCTACCTTGTGATGGACCATCTGGAATCACTACGCAATGAACGACTTTTTTCTGTACAATATCTGGACGACCAATGGATAACGTAGTCAGTACATCCCAGAAGTAGTAGGTTGAATTGTTCTCCATATGTACAAGTGGCGGACAACAAGCATAGCAGTTACCTAAGAAATCAACACCTTCATAACGACGATCGGTTGACCAGCGTTTACGGATGTTAAGGTCTAAAGGTACTTTGATCGTGCTTTCCAAAGCGACAAGATCAATCACAATATTACTTTGCCATACACGGTGTGCCGCTTCCGGGTCCCAGAACACATTCCATTCTGCACTTCCATCATGTTCAGGTTCATCGACATTGCCATGTGCGAATCCGCCACCCATCCAGACTAATTTTTCAATTTTGTCTTCGATTTCTGGTGCTTCATCTAGAGCACGCGCTAGATCGGTAAGAGGGCCAGTAAATAGTAATGTTGTTTTACCTTCCGCCTGTAGCAATTGTTGAATCATATGACGGTGAGCAGGCAATTCAGCCAGTGGTGCTTCCATCGTACCCGATTCATTTAAGATCGGTAATGCATCTACATAAAAGGTATGCATCCGCCAAGCCGCAGGAAATGGATTTTTACCCCGTGAATTAGAACGAGCCACTTCAGGTGCATATTTGCCAAAACGGTCGATAATTTTACGACTCGCTGCTGCTCCTGGCTCCAAATAGCCATCGGCTGGAATAACGGATACACCTATTAATTTTACATTGTCCATCTGCAATAACATAAATAGAGATACTAGATCATCGACTCCAGCATCATGGTTAAAATAAACCGATTGAACTTGTGACATGATTACTTGCTCCCCCTGTAGTGCATCTTTTACTGACGATGCTTGAATTTCACGTTCTCTCTATTCATATCATAATGCCCCCCAGAATACCAGCCAGTGCTAATCCCGCCTATCGTCAATATTTCATAAGATATTATAGGCTTTGGAGGCTATCGTATAACGATTTATTCTATATTGGATACAGGTTCTCCGATCAGAAATGTTAATTTACCGGATAATACGCCTAGCTCTGCGGGTGTCTCCAGATAGATTTCACCATCCATATCAGCAGGCATCGGTTGAGCAGTAGTTAACGTCGCTCGTGTGGTTCGAATATAATCTATATTGCTATATTGCGGATTCCATATTTCTTCTGTTTTGCGACTGACAATTTCACGAAGTAATGGCAATCCCGCCTCACGGATAATCAGCACGTCTAATAGACCATCTTCCAATGAACTTGCTGGAAAAGGTAATGGATTGGTTCCCAAAAAGCGCCCATTTGCCACATAGATCATAATCGCTTCCCCATCGATCTCTCCTTCATCATGAGTCAAATGAAAAGTAAACGGTTCGGCTGTTCGTACCGTCTGTAATGTACTGAGAAAGTAACTGATTTTGCCCAAAGCACCTTTGAGATCAGGATTAATATTTTGCGAAGTCTCTGCAATTAATCCAATCCCGTAAAAGTTAGTAAAATATTGCCCGTTCACCGTTCCGATATCCAGTGTACGGGTATGACGTTCATTGAGTACTTGTGCGGCTCTTTCCATCTGCTGAGGCATTAACAATGCTCGCGAAAAATCATTACAAGTTCCGCCTGGCAATACCCCGATCACTGGAGGATGCTCTAATAGTGCTAATCCATTAATACATTCATGGACTGTTCCATCTCCACCTAAAATATAGACAACATCGTATTGTTCACCCCGTTCATGACATAACTGCTTCGCTTCACCGGGTCGATCTGTACGCCGTACATTTAATTCAGGTAATTGTGATGACAAAATGCCCAAAGCTGTTCCTAGTAATTCGGTCGTCAATGAACCTGCATTTCCATTGTAAATAAGTAGCCCTTTATTATACATAAAAGTACCCCCATGATTGGAGCATAAGATACTTATTCATACCCTTCTTTGCCCTATTTTTAAACGATTAGTAGACAAATACGTACATTTCTCTTGCTTGGCTACGAGAACATGCGAAAAGCTTAATAATTCTGCCTTTTTTGAGGTTTATTGATTAAATTTTACGTTTTATTAGGATTGATAAGAAATTTATGATATTATTTATATAGGTAGCTTATCTTTTTTAGTACGATTGTGCTCTTTAGATATTGTTGAATAGTTCGATAGGTTCGCTTGTTTATGCAAGAATATCCATAACGTATAGCGCTTATGGAATTAATCAATAATCCTACCTAATAATTTGAGAAAGAGGATTGTGTATGCCGAGAAAACACCGCAAATTAACTCCCGTCCAATTGCTCGCCAAATTCATTTTCATTACAACTGGTGCTGTAATGATGGCAGTAGCCCTCGAAATTTTCCTTATTCCTAACAGCGTAATCGATGGAGGAATTACAGGTATTTCAATCATTTTATCGGAAGTGACTCCGATTCCGCTAGGTCTCTTTATCTTTATTATCAACGTTCCCTTTCTGATTATCGGTTATAAACAGATCGGTAAAACGTTTGCTTTTTCTACATTATACGGGATTACAGTCATGTCGTTGATGACAGCTTACTTGCATCATGTACCTGCACTGACAGATGATAAGATCCTAGCCAGTATGTTCGGTGGTGTGATTCTTGGATTCGGGATTGGTCTGGTTATTCGCTTCGGTGGATCACTGGATGGTACAGAGATTGTAGCGATTTTACTTTCCAAACGATTCCATATGCCTGTAGGACAAATCGTTATGATTATCAACGTATTTATCTTTGCTGTTGCCGGGTTTGTATTTGGTTGGGATTCAGCGATGTTCTCGATCTTTACGTATTATATAGCAGCCAAAGTAATGGATATTGTTGTAGAAGGTCTAGAAGAATCCAAATCGGTTACGATCATTTCTTCCGAATACGAAGAAATCTCGCAAGCGATTGTGGATCGCCTTGGACGTAGTACTACTTTTATGTATGCTAAAGGCGGTTATTCCAAAGAAGATACACAAATGATCTATTGTGTCGTGACTCGTCTGGAACTTGCGAAGCTACGGACGATTGTACAAGATATCGACCCTTCTGCTTTCCTTGCGATCGAGCATGTGTCTGAAGTCATCGGTGGTAACTTTGAGAAGAAAAATATTCATTAATATTTCTAGTGAATTATGCTAGAGTAGTATTAAAAAAATGATCATAGCTATTTATTCAGCTAGCAAAGCCTCTTCGCTGTATGGCGAAGAGGCTTTTTATGTTTTACAGATAAAACTGAGATGATAACCTATCATTTCTTTGTTAAAATCCGAATAAGATTGGTGTTGTAGTTCGGTCTAGGAGCTACCTCGTGCTGGTCTTATTTATTTTCAAAAATTCTTATACTATATAGAATACTTTCAATAAAAAAAGCACGATCTTTTTCCTCTTTTAAGGATAAAGATCGTGCTTTTTATTATATTTTCTTTTTGATATGACGTTAATTTGCTATCTTCACCTGTCCAGTAAACTGACTATTGTACAGATCCGCATAAAATCCTTCTTGCTCTAACAATTCCAAATGCGTACCTGTCTCAATCACTTTACCGTGATTCATCACTAGAATCAGATCAGCTTCACGAATCGTCGATAAACGGTGAGCGATCACAAAGTTAGTACGCCCTTCCATCAACGTATTCATCGCTTGTTGGATCAATACTTCGGTACGGGTATCGACACTACTGGTCGCTTCATCCAGAATCAGAATCGCAGGATCCGCTAAGATCGCACGCGCAATCGTTAATAACTGCTTTTGACCTTGTGAAATATTAGAAGCTTCTTCATTCAGAACAGTATCATAGCCATCTGGTAATGTACGGATAAAATGATCCGCACGCGCCGCTTCAGAAGCTCGTATAATTTCTTCTTCTGTCGCATCTTCACGTCCGTACGCAATATTATCGCGAATACTTCCACCGAACAACCAGGTGTCTTGCAATACCATTCCGAATAAGCTGTGTAGTTCAGCACGTGACAATTCACGGATATTTTGACCGTCTATCGTGATCTGTCCGTTATTCAGTTCATAGAAACGCATTAACAGATTGATCAATGTCGTTTTCCCTGCCCCAGTCGGACCTACAATCGCAACTGTCTGTCCGGCACGTACCTCAATATTCATATCTTCAATTAATAATTCATCTTTTTTATAGCCAAAAGCTACATGTTCGAACGTGACATGACCACGTACAGGACGAGCAATCGTAGCTGTCGCTTGATCTTCTTCTTCCTGCTCATCCATAATTTCAAAAACACGCTCTGCTGAAGCAATCGTGGATTGAATAATATTAGAGATATTGGCAAGCTGTGTGATCGGTTGCGAGAATTGACGAGCATACTGGATAAAGGCTTGTACGCCACCAATCCCTACTGTTCCACGAGTGACCATAATACCGCCAATTACACAGATTAATACATAACCAATATTACTGATAAATGACATTAACGGCATAATCGTACCGGAAATGTACTGTGCTTTCCAACCCGACTCATACAGCTTTTCATTTAACTCATCAAATTGGGCTAAAGACTGCTTTTCCCGTCCAAATGCTTTGACAACACGGTGTCCGGTATACATTTCTTCCACATGTCCATTCAGATCACCCAGTGATGCTTGTTGTCCGGCAAAATGCTTTTGTGAACGCTTAGCAACCACAATCGTGACAAGCAGACTCAGTGGAATCGTTAAGATCGTAATTAGTGTCAACAGTGGGCTAATCGTCAACATCATAATGATTACACCCACCAGTGTCACGATCGATGTAATCAACTGGGTCAGACTTTGCTGTAATGTATTGCTAATATTGTCCACATCATTGGTTACCCGACTCAGCACTTCACCATGAGACTGCCTGTCATAGTAACGCAACGGTAGACGGGACAATTTGCTTTTCACATCTTTCCGCATTTCATAAACGGTATTCTGAGCAACACCAGACATAAAGTATTGCTGAAAATAAGCAAACAACGAACTAAATAGATACAATCCTGCCAGAATCATTAGCAGATCAATAATATATCTAAAGTTAATAGCAGTTCCTCCGGTGACACTGTTAAACAATTCATCTGTCGCCATTCCCATAATACGGGGAGCCACAATACTGAATAATGTACTGAGCACCGCAGCAATTAGCACAACAAGTAATTGCATACGATAAGGCTTCAAGTAAGCTAGCAATCTTCGTAATGTGCCTTTAAAGTCTTTAGGCTTTTCGCCCGGTAAAGACATCCGTGGTGGTCCACCCATTTGTCCCGCTTGAGGTCGTTGTGGAGGTTTCGGTTTTTCTTCTTCACTCATGCGATTTCCTCCTCCGACAGTTGCGAAGATACAATCTCACGATAGACTTCGCTACTTTCTAGCAATTCACGATGGGTGCCTCGACCCACAATTTTGCCATCTTCTAACACAATAATCTGATCAGCATCCATTACTGTACTGACACGCTGAGCAATCATCAAAACAGCAGCGTCTGTTGTTTCTTCTTTGAGTGCTGCACGCAATCTAGAATCAGTTTTGAAATCAAGTGCTGAGAAGCTATCATCAAAAATATACAATTCTGGCTTGCGTACCAATGCACGAGCTATCGACAACCGCTGCTTTTGTCCACCCGATACATTCGAACCGCCTTGAGCAATCACTGAATTGTATCCTTCTTTCATTTCACTAATAAATTCAGAGGCTTGCGCAATCGTAGCCGCATGCTTCATTTCTTCATCGGTAGCTTGTTCATATCCATACCGAATATTTTCTGCTATTGTGCCTGTAAATAATAATGCTTTTTGCGGTACATAGCCGATTTTCGCACGCAGTGACGCTTGATCACGTTCACGAATATCAATACCATCGACCAGAATTTGCCCACTTTCCACATCGTAAAAACGTGGGATCAGATTCACCAGTGTCGATTTTCCTGATCCTGTTCCACCGATAATGGCAGTCACTTCACCACTTTTGGCTTGAAACGAAATCTGTTCCAAAGCAGGTTGCTCTGCTCCTGGATAACGGAAGGTTACATTATCAAAAATCACACTGCCACGGCGCTCTTGAAGTGTTGTAGTCACAGGTTGTTCAGGATCTTCAATCTCTGGTTTCATTTGCAAGACTTCATTAATACGGGTTGCAGAAGCCGAAGCTCTTGGCACCATCACGAAGATTACAGATAACATTAAGAAGGAGAATAGAATCTGAGTCGCATACTGAATAAATGCCATCAGATCACCAACTTGCATATCACCATAACTAATACGTACGCTACCGAATCCAATAATCGCAATAATCGAGAAGTTCAAGACCAGCATCATAACAGGCATCATCAATGCCATCAATTTATTAACCGAAATCGCTGTATCCGCTAGATCACGACTGGCTCCATCAAACCGTTTACTTTCATACGTATCCCGATTAAATGCACGAATCACGCGCAGCCCGGTCAGATTTTCACGCATGACCATATTCAAGCGATCCAATTTGCTCTGCAATGCTTTGAATAGTGGCATTCCTTTACGAGCAATACTAAAAATCGCAAATCCTAACAATGGAATAACAACAACGAAAATAAGTGATAACTCTGCATCTTTGGAGATCGCCATAATAAGACCGCCAAGCATCATAAGCGGAGCCATTACCATCATCCGTAACATCATCGTTAGCACTTGTTGAAGTTGTGTAATATCATTGGTTGTACGCGTAATTAAAGAAGCTGTTCCGATACGATCAAATTCTTGCAACGAAAAATTTTCGACATGTGAAAATACACGACTGCGTAGATCACGACCAAAACCGATCGCAATCTTGGCTGAAAAATAACTAGCCGCGATGGAACATAACATTCCACCTGCGGCAAAGAGTAACATATATAAGCCAATACGCACAATATAAGCTGTATTCCCTGCCGCTATACCTGTATCTACAATATCAGCCATTAATGTAGGCAGGAACAATTCTGACATCGTTTGCAAAAATACCAACAGCAGAACCAGACCGATTCCACCGTAATACGGTCGAAGCTGTCCTAGCAGTTTGGTCATTACTCTGCATCCCCTTTATGTTCTGGCTCCGCAGGTTCAAACACTCGTTCTTGAAAATATGAAAAAACGCGACCCAATAATTCGGTTAATTTGCGACTATCTTCTTCTCCTAGATAATCAACCAAACCTTCAAATGACGTTTTGAATACAGCTAATGACTGTTCCATAATCGCTGCACCTTTATCAGTCAATGTGACACGAACAGCACGACGATCGCTTTGATCCATATTGCGCTCAACCAATCCATCGTTTTCCATCCCTTTGATCAATTGTGTAACGGTTGGAGACGTAACCCGAAGCAGACGACTAAGTTCAGAGACTTGCATCCCGCAACTGACCGAATCTGCTTTGTTACCGATACAGATCAAAGCCATAATTTCACTTGGTTTATATCCCGCTACTGGCTTTTGACGCCAATCTGCTTTACGAAAAAGACGAAACGCACGTAATAACTCTTCACCCATCGGTGATATTCCTTCAAACTTCAAATCTTCTTCCACCATTTATTCACCTCAACGTAAAATCCTATTATTTAGCCATACTAATTATTAGGTTAACTAATTTTAAATCTGTATGCAAACCTTGTCAATGTTTATAACCATATACTTTTAATTATATACACTTTTCGTAATAATCCTACATTTAATTCTTTATTTTAAGAGAATCCGTTTTATTTATATTTATATGGTAAATAATGTTATATCTCAAGCTGACTGCTTACTTCAAAACCTTCTCGAAGTTTGGATATCAGTTCCTGCATTTTCACAAAATCATCCTCATCGAACTTGGACGTAAGAGCAATCATTAAGCCAACATAGCCTTCTACATTTTGCTCTACAAATCGCATTCCTTTGTCGGTTAATTGCACCGATGTACGACGACGGTCTTTGGCATCATGAATTCGTTTTACCCAACCTTCAGCTTCTAATCCATCCACCAGACCGGTAATCGTTCCTCTCGTCACTTGTGCTCGATCTGCCAATTCAGAAGGTAACAGACTACGATTCGTATCGGCATACAAAATGCATAACATCATAATTTTGCCCCGGGATAATCCCATCCCTGCAAAACGGGCATCCATACTTTTAAAAATCTCTTCAGCTGTACGGATAAATTGAATCGTTGTTTTCACCGATTGCGCAGCTGGTGTATGTTCAGGTATCCCTGTTAATTTCATAAAAGTCTGACTTAATACCTCCGAAATCTCCAACTTCACACCGATCACTCCTGATTCTTAACAAATTTTTAATCTTTTTTGCATAAAAATGTAAAGTTAAATCATTTGATTACGATAAACAGTTATATAGGTTTGCAAATTCTTGCGAACTATTCATATATAAAGGAGGACTATAACTGATGAGCAGTAATCCGTTTTACCCACGCCGTCTGCTACAAACAGGTATCTGTAGTGTGATGGCTGTCTTGTTACTACTACCACCGATTCCAACACACGCATCAGAATTAGCAAGACATGTGCAGAACGGTCAGGATACATTCCTGGGTGGAACCTATATTGAACTTGGGATTTCCAGCAGTGGAACACTCGGCACAGACAGTGACAGCCCATCCGGTTTTCATCCCGGAGATTTGAGACGCAATATTGGTATGAATGTGGACAAAGACGGTTATGATTTTGGTAAGGACATGACCAGTGGTGATTATGTATTGCCGGGAAGCCCTTCAGAAGGTTTTGTGGTCGGTTACAAACCGTCTGTATCTTCTAAGTCTCCACTCACATTTGTGAACGAAGAACAAAGTGGAAGTATTGATATTCCAAGCACCACTCAGGATTTATCCACGGATGAGCAATTAATCGCTCAAACATCTGGCAACACATCTGATCAAGCACTCGCTGTCCAACAGAACATTTCCTTCAAGCCGGGAAATGCTTTTTTCAAAACAACTATCACACTCAAAAATAACAGCGTTACAGATTCCGTGTACGATGTTCATTATATGCGCTTCCTTGATCCTGATATTGATGCTGATTTCCATGAAGATAACAGTACGATCAACTGGGTTCCTTCCAATCCACCTCAAGATGCCGAAGCGATTGCAGCGGCGATTGGGAATACCAGTGATAATATTTTCATGTATGTGGCACAAGATCCACGTGCTCAAGCATCTGTAGGATTCAGTCGTAACCCTTATATCGAACCTGCTTTTAAAAAAGATGGCGGTCAGCATATTCCAGCTGATCTTACCGATGATTGGTTAACACTGACATTTAATGCTGGCGATCTAGAACCCGGTGGCACAACCGAATTGGTATTCTATAGTAGTCTAGATTCCAATATGAATGGTGCGCTATCTAAAATTAGAGAAGATTATGCGGCGAGCACACTGGCTGTCCCTTCCGAGATCACGTTAACCGGCGATACGATTGCATGGAACGTAGATGCTGGCACAACAGCAGGCTTACTGAACACTTCTACTCAAAATCCAAAAGTACAAGATTCCTTTACCTACACATTGATTGGTGGCGAGGGAAGCAGTGCTAACGATTATTTCACGATTCAAGATAATCAGGTGAAGACCACCAAAGCACTGACACGAGGCGTTACCAGCTATCCAATTCGTGTATTAGCAACAGGAAGTAATGGCAGTAATTTGGAACAAAGCTTTGTGATTCATGCCACTGCACCTGATTTGGGAACAGATCTTGCTTCTTTATCTATTGAAAATGGAGCTTTAACTCCTTCATTCTCACCTGAAAATACAGCCTATGCGGTAACATTACCTGATGGAACCACACAGACAACAGTAAAAGCGAGTGTCTATAATCCAGACGCATCACTTCTCATTAATAATGTAACAGTAGCAGATAGTGTATATGCGGAAGAACCGATTACACTTCAATCTGGATTAACAACGATTACGCTCGAAGTGCGTGGTACTAATGGAATTTCCAAATTTTATAAGGTTCAGGTATCTTCTAATTCGACACTTCCACCTGTAGTACCTGTTGAGACTACAGAACCTGTTCCAAATGATTCCGTACCAGCAATGCCAACACAGACGACTCCAATAACAGACACGTATACAGGCTTGCCAGTCTCTCCACCACTGGTCATAACAGCACCATTTGTACCTGTTGTACCGACTGAACCATTACCATCAACTGAAGTGGTCACTGGCGGTGGAGGCGGAAGCGCTATTGGAGCATCTGCGCTGGATGATAATCCAACGTATAATGAATTAGCGAACGGCACTGCCACTACACCAGCTAAAAATACCGATGCAACGACCAAAGCACCTCCAAAGTCGACAACCAATGTCAAAGCAAGCAGTTATATTCAAGGTTATCCAGATGGCACATTCCGTCCTGATCAGAAAGTGACTCGTGCGGAATTATCAGTGATGTTGGAGCGTGCTCTGATATTACAACAGGCAGGATTACCGGCAACTGGAACTAGCAGTACCGATTTTAAAGATGTACCGACTTCATACTGGGCAGCTTCCAGTATTCAAAGTATCGAAGGAAGCGGTTGGTTACAAGGGTATCCGGGTGGCAACTTCAAGCCTGCTCAACCGATGACCCGCGCTGAACTCGCTACATTGATTACTCGCTGGCAAGGACTGAACAGCACATCTACAGCTTTGTTGCCAGCAGATGTTCAAGGGCACTGGGCAGCTGATACGATCAGTGAAGTCATTCAATCCGGATGGATGAAAGGATATCCAGACGGTCAATTTTATCCGAATCAAGCAGTCAGTCGGGCTGAGATTGTTACTGTATTGAATCGTGTACTGGGTGAGGATACTTCTTCTATGTCTACTACAGCAAGTAGCTGGAAAGATGTAACTCCTGGACACTGGGCATATAGCGAAATTACCAAAGCTTCACAGAAATAAGTATTTAAGGGTTACACTATAGAATTGTACGCGAATACCCCTGCACAGTTGCGATATGAACTGTACAGGGGTATTTTTTGAATCTGTGATCTATATCTATAAATCACTTTATAAAATCTTATGACTGAGAATCACTGCGCCACTCTGTTGGTAACAACTGATAATAAGGACGTTGCAAAAAGCGATCATCCACCAGCATCAATAGTCCCCGATCTTCTTCGGTACGAATTAGGCGACCTCCCGCTTGAAGGACTTTGTTCATTCCGGGATAGACATACGCATAATCGAATCCATTGAATCCAGCCTGACTGAAATGCTCACGAATCAATTCTCGCTCAGGTCCAATTTGTGGTAGCCCTACACCGACAATAATGACACCTGTCAGGCGATCACCCGCTAGATCAATCCCTTCACTGAATATTCCACCCATCACCGCAAACCCTGTTAAGGTACGCGGATTATCACTTTGAAAAGCATTTAGAAAACGGTCTCGTTCTTCTTCTGCCATTCCAGACTGCTGAATCAATACATCTGTTTCTACATCTAATGTCTCAAAAATATCAATCACATCTTGCATATATTGATAAGAAGGGAAAAAAGCTAAATAATTGCCTGGTCGCTTATTGATCAGTTGAGCCAGTACATTCGCAAGTTCTGTTCGTGTACGCTCCCGATCCCGATAACGTGTAGACAACGGTACAATCTGTACCTCCAATTGTTCTCGTGAAAAAGGAGATGGAATCGAAATATTATAATCCTCTTCCTCTGCCCCTAACATATCGCGGTAATACCGAATTGGAGATAATGTCGCTGAGAAGTGAATCACTGAGCGATATCCTTTAGCCGTCTGTCGAAGTTGTAGCGAAGGATCAATACAGAACATCCATAAATGCACATCACTACCCTGCACTTCCGCATACGTCATATGACTCTCCATATCATACAATCGCCCAATTCGTAGAAAAGCCTGCACCGCAAAATACGTTTCCAGCAACAACTGGATATCCCCCTGATCTCCTTGCTCTAGCAAGGTAACTTCAGCTCGAATCACAAACTCTTCTAACAGTGGGAAAATCTCTTCTGGTGCTTGTTGTCGCTGGATCAACTTGCCATCTTCGCCTTGCTTCCGTAAACGAATAAAGTACGCATTGATCGCACTGGAGATTTTGGCTAACGATTCCGCCGAGTCTTTATAATCTCTTTTCAAATCCAGAAAAGCAGATTTGTTCAATGCTGCCGAAAACATATTGCGTCCACGATCGACCAGATTATGGGCTTCATCGACTAATAAAATCGTTTTTTTACGCATATCATCGGATAGACGCTTGAAAGAGACTTTCGGATCAAATACATAGTTATAATCGCAAATCACAGCATCTGACGCATACGAAGCATCAATTGATAATTCAAATGGACATAGATGATGCTTTTGCGCATATTGTTCGATCACTGTGCGGGTCATTAGCGTCTCATTACTCATCATATCGAGAATAGCGCCATTAATACGGTCATAGTAACCTTCTGTATATTCGCAATTATCACGTCCGCCTGTACTATTTGCCGAACAGAAGCAGACTTTGTCTTTGGCAGTAATCGTCACTCCATGTAGATTCAAGCCACTGTTTTCCATCCGTTGCAATGCTTCTTCCGCATTGGCTCTGGTGACCGTTTTGGCAGTCACATACATCAATCGTTCTGCTTGTTCGCTTCCGATCGATTTGATCGCTGGAAATAACGTCGAAATCGTTTTACCTGTTCCTGTCGGTGCTTCGGCAAATAAATTCAGTTTCTCACCGATTGTTTTGTAGACTGCTCCTGCAAATTTACGTTGACCGGATCGGTAACCGGCAAAAGGAAACGCTAACTGCTCAATACTATCGTTACGCTTCTGACGGTGCTTGGCGATCATTTCCGCATAAGGTGCATATTCAGCTACCGTATCGTTAGCAAACTGTTGTAGTTGTGCACGGGTCTGTATACGTTCAAGCTTGGTCTCTTTGCCACTGCTTTTGTGTACATACGTTAATTGGATTCTCACCTGTTCCAGATGACGATCTTGTGCGAGGATATAACCGTACATCTGTGCTTGCGCCCAGTGCACCTCTCGCCCGTCTCCAATATCCTCTGCTGAAATCGAAGTGGACTTGATCTCATCGACAGTGAGTAGCCCTTGTTCATCCACCCATAATCCATCGCAGCGCCCTTCGATCCGAAAGAGCAGATCATGATAAGCGATTTCGGTTTTGAGATGGACTTCTTTTTCCCCGTGTTCGCCGTACCCTTCTTGAATCTGTTTGTGAATACGTGTTCCTTCTTGCATCGACTGGGCGACACGGAAGCCTGATTCGATACTACCTGTCCGATACACATATTCCACTAAAGTCCGTACTGAAATATCGATAACGGTCGTCACCTTCCGCACCTTCTCTCTATTGGTTGTTTCTTTGATTGTTGAGTTTGTTGAGTAAGCATCATTTCTATTGTACTGTAATCTCTTTATTTTACCAAAAGCATTCATATCTAATAAAACAGAAGGGTAGATTATACAAGTGAGCATTTTATATGTAATAAAAAGTTAATTAGTAAGTTTAACTTCAGTTAAATGATAAAGAAAGCTATCCATTATTCTATAAAATAACAGATAGCTACTGATATAATAATATGTTCCCTCAATTTTTTTGATATGTAACAAAATTAGTGTTGATTTAAAACTATATCATTTCGAAATCAAAATCTTTGCAATAAAATGAGAAGGTAAGATTTTCTTCTTCAACAATTCTGTAATTGATATCTTCCATTTGGTCTTTGGATACATCATTTATTTTAATCATTAATGCTAGTATTCCTTCCAAGCTACCTATGTTAATATCTCTTGCATGTAGAAAGGTGATTCGCATTTTACTATTTCCTTCAACAAAAGTATTACATAAAATAACCTCTATATTGTATTCTGAACGATTTCCTTTGCTCAGATCACGATAAGCATGTAGAGATTCTAGATTAGGAAATGCTCTATGTTGTTGACCAAATTCAGCTATACGTTCTTTTGATGTTCTCATACTCTATACTCTCCTATGTTATACAAGATCATAATATCGTCTCTTTTCTTGATATAAATCTATAGCGACTGCTAAATCTAAGATGATATAGTCGTTTACAAGTACTTTGTAGAAATCTTCTGCTTGATCAGGTATCCAATATAAAATATATGCGATGATCATGTCAGGACATGGATTTGTAATATGATCACCAACTTTATGAGGTTCTGTGAACCCTTCTAACGTACCTATCCCATCAATAGTCAGTTCGCTTATTAGTACATCATATATTCTTCTTAGCTGTTAACAAACGATATGAAATCTGTTTTGCTACAATCAAAAATTCGACCTCTTCAGAATATTCTTCAGCTAAAAATTTAAAAATGTAATGTGAATGTTCTACTTTTAATTTCAAATTCATTTGTCTTTCTTCTTCTGCATTTAGTAGAAATAGAGACCTGTGACTTGTATTTGTATGCCAGTCCATTAATAAAGAAGTAAAGAAAATCCCTTTGAATTTGATCTCGATGTCTGGATAACTAAGACTAAGTCCACCATGGATAATCATTTCATCTTGAAGCAAACTTATAACTGTAAAATCAAACCATAGCTCTTTTTCAATATATTTATTTAGCTCTTTGACTACTTGTTCTACTTCATATCTTTCCACACCTAAAGCTCCTCTAATATTATTTTGATACTACCTTTAAGCAATTTTAAATATATACATTTATATATTAATTCTCTTTATCTTAGATGCTCATGCTTTAATTTCATACTATATAATTTAAAAATTACTGATATAAGTTTTATTAGATTACATATCTACTCAGACTACTAAAAAAAGGATACACCCTCAAATAGGCATACCCTTATTCACCAATCTCTAATGACTTCCACAGCCAGCCTTTATTTCCCCAAAAACTCTCTTGTAAATCGAAGCCATTCGCGAGCGGCGAAAGATAAATAGCGGTCTTGATGCCAGATCATGCCCAGTTGCCAAGGGATAGACGGGTTCACCAGTGGCAGGATATGCACATGATCCCGGCTAATCTGCTGACAGATGGTCTCAGGTAAAAGAGCTACTCCCAAGCCTGCTCCAACCATTTCACTAATTAAGTCCCACTGCGAACTTTCATAGATCACTTTCGGTTGAAATCCTGCTCGGATACACGCATCGATAATACGACCATGCAAGGTAAAGTCTTCGCTAAAAATAATAAATGAATCTTCTGCGAGTGTACTTAACTCAGCACAATCTTGGTGCGCGAATCGGTGATGGTTCGGTACAAGTAGATTCAATTTTTCCTCGGTAAAGGAGAAATGGTTCAATACATTCTCGGTCACAGGTAATACAGTGACTCCAATATCTAGCGCACCGTTTGCAACATCTTGTTCTACCTTTTTCCCACCATTTTCAAAAAGCTGAATCGTTACATCTGGATACAACTGATGGAACTTTCCAATAATCTGTGGGAAAAATCGTGAACCGATCATTGGTGGTAATCCGATACGTAAATGCCCTGTTTTGAGATTCCGTAGATCGTCTAACTCGGAGGATAAATTTTGAAAAGACTTTACAATAATGCGAGCTTGATGCTGGATCACTTTGCCTGCATCGGTTAATTCGACGGTACGCCCGATTCGATTAAACAGCTTGGCACCTAATTCATCTTCTAATGAACGGATCGTTTTGCTGATCGTAGGTTGTGTAATAAACAGCGCTTCTGCCGCTTTGGTAAAGCTTCCTAACCTCGCAACTTCCATAAAATACTGCAAATGCCGAATATCCATGTCACTTTCCTCCTATAGACAGATGGAATACATTTCATGCCATATATGAATTTTACCTATGAAAGAAACAGATGTAAAATTTTCATATAGACAATCATTCGGAGTTAATAAGAGAGAAGGTTTAACATAGATGAGAAATATCATGAAAGGAATACTTCAGGTTGCTGTACTGATGGGCTTTTCTGAACTGTTAAATGTATTGGTGCGCTGGTTACACCTACCTGTACCGGGTAGTATTATCGGCATTGCTCTTGTATTTATATTGTTACAGACCAAAGTGATCAAGCTTGAATGGGTAGAGCTTGGAGCGAACTGGTTACTGGCTGAACTGTTATTATTCTTTATTCCTTCAGCGGTCGGTATTATGAATTATATCCCGATGTTAGAACATGATGGGGTACGAATTGTCGTTATTGTTATACTCAGCACGATATTAGTGATGGTCAGTTCAGGATTACTTGCTGGAACGATGGCCAAGCGGAAGGAGCGTCACGCAGGATGAATACTGTATTATTCTTACTACTAACATTGTTAATCTATATGGTCACCAAAAGAATATATCGCCGCTTTCCGCGTGTCTATCTATCTCCACTGCTGATTACGCCACTGATTCTAGTGATTCTTTTGCTGACTATTCATGTGCCTTACACTGCTTATAATCAAGGTGGACAATGGTTATCTCGCTTACTACAGCCGGCAACGATTGCTTTTGCTATTCCATTGTACAAAAATATCCAAACCCTCAAAAAGCATGCAGTTGAGATTGTATCCAGTGTTCTATTCGGTTCGATTGTAGCGGTAACTTCGTCTGCATTATTAGCGAAGCTTTTGCATTTGGATAGTGGTCTGATGAGCAGTATTATTCCGCGCTCGATTACTACACCGATCGCTATGAACGTTTCTCAAGCGATTGGCGGTGTACCTACAGTAACAGCGGTATTTGTGATTATGACCGGACTGATCGGTACGATTGTAGGTCCTTTTATTGTGAAATGGTTACGGATCGACGGCGAGATTGCACGAGGCATTTTATTTGGTACAGCGGCACACGGAACAGGTACATCCAAAGCATTTGAGCTTAGTTCTTTAACCGGTACGATTTCCAGTATTTCGATGATTTTGGCGGCGTTATTCACACTCGCTGCTACTCCTGTATTGATGATGGTTATGCTACCTTAACAGGTAGCTTTTTTTATTTCAGATATGTTTATAGTATCGTATGTATATCTGAAATTTGAATCTATTCGCAGATGGGTGTATGATAACAAAGTAGATGTTACATATTGCTTTAAAACGCTTAATGTCAATCGATAAGCAGGTGATTTTACGGCTAAATGATTCCTAATATTGAAATAAACAATTATATATTTAAATGAATTTTTATACAAATTATTCAAATTTGATATTTTTTGTATTTATCCATTTTCATGCTTAAATCATACTAATTAGATCTAAATCATAATGAAAATTTATATTTTCAAGATAGAAAATAAGCATCTTCAATTGCTTTAATGCATAATTATGTAGTTAACTAAATATAGAAGTTATATTTTTTGCATTAAATTTGTTCCTTATCTGTATATTCGATGTTACTATGAATTTATGCAAATAAGGGATTAGAAAGTAAATAACCTTACTTTTCTAGTTACTTTTATTTTTCTCTTTTATAAATTTGACCAAGCGGAGGAACTCTTATGAAAAAAACCGGTATGGTCCGTCAATTGGACAGTCTAGGACGCATCGTTATTCCGAAAGAAATACGCGATACGATGGAAATTGGTGTCAGCGATCCTATGGAATTCTTTATCACAGAAAAAGAAATTATTTTTCGGAAACATAAAGGAATTCAATGTATCTTTTGCGGAACATTTGACAATCTAATCTATTATAAAGATCAATTTATTTGTGGAGATTGTACCGAGCAGATGGGCGATGAGACTCAACATATCGCTTTAGAAGATATGCCTAGTGCACCCGCGCCTAATCGCAACCTACAATCATCTTTACGTAAATCACGGAGTAAACGGGGGGAAATGCTGACGAAAGTAGAAGATACGATGAAAGCTAATCCAGAAGCGACGCAAAATGAATTGGCTCGTATTCTAGGTATTTCTCAAAGTCGTATCTGTCAGATTCAAAAAGAACTACGTGCTAAATAAATAGATCAAAAACCTCTCTGTGCTTTGAGTGTCAGAGAGGTTTTTGATCTATTCTGATAACTAACTTACATATCACACTTTTTAATATTAAATTCTGTGTACTTATGCTTGCTAGCACTTATTGTTTTACCCAGTACTGACTTCCATCATCTAATCGATCCATAAATCCATACTCGATCATATAGCGGCGTAGGGTAACATAGTCTGCAAAAGAACGCTTCAGAACCTCATTAACTTCTTTTTCTGTATACTTTTTACCAAGTTCGAAGCCATTCATCAGATGGCGTAAAATAACAATTTTGCGCTTTTCTTTACGCGGAAAATTGGTTAGTGAACCTTCTAATCCATCCGGGAAATATTGATTTAAAATATCTTTACTTTCTTTCTCAGTCACAGCATAACGCTCATCCACCATCGTTGCTGTACGATGCACAGACACTAATGGAGCTGGATCATTTTGCTGTTCTTCTAATAATTCCATAATCGCTAGAAATACTTTGGCTTGCTTGGTCTTCTCTCGTAACGCAAAGCGGTGATTACGAATTGTTGATTTGCTACCGCCCACTTCAGCCACAATCTCCGTATCTGAATGCCCTTGATAAAAAGATTGCACCATTCCACTTTGGATATCCGTGAGCCCTGTCCACTTTTTATCTAGCTCCAACAAATAAGAAAACATAGATGTGTGCTGTTGCTGAATATAATGTTGCATATAACGTTCTGCTTCGTAAAAGACCCCTTCTTCTTGATAAATTACTCCCTTTTCACACGTCTTCCCATCAATCAAGCATATAAAACGACCTAATGAATGAGTATCTTCTTCGAATACATAACCACGCTTCAGATCGGATAACGCTGCTTTCCAGAATCGATCTGATATTTCTTGATTTTTTTCCATATCTTTATCTCCTTCTAGACAAATTTGATTTTATCTATTCATTTCATAGATATTATATAATTATGTTTATTTAAAAGCAAACGATTTTTGATTTTGTCTATGATTTTATAATTGAATATACAAAACGATCTAGAGATAAATGATGATTCACTCCAATTAGAACAACAAAAAAAGCTACCTTATAACAATCAGGTAGCTTGTACAATCAATCAAAAAACTCATCCAAAACATACACACTTCAATAGAACGGAATCGACTGCTTATTTGCCCACTCTAATATTTTTGACTGTTCTTTGTTCTAACGAAAAATGCGAGTATGTTCGTTCTCCACCTTGACCTGTAGGGGCTTGGGGTAGTAATCCTACTTTCACTTGTTGATCGACAGGTAAATAAAAGAATCGAACCATATCAAAGCGAACACCATCTAACGAATAATGAAAAGCAAATGACTGCCCAACACGTGCCACTTGAAGCCATGCCGTATTGCCTTCTACATTGTTGCCATTAGCATCATCTGAGAATGTATTGGTGATCACGCTTACAATCGAATGTGTATAAAAATCAGTATATTCAAAACATAATTTCGCCCATAGCTTTTCATCTTGCATCACCATAATCGAAGCAGAATCATAGACATCTTTGAAATCATGATTCACTTGTACACGCATCACAAAGTCACCGGCTACCTCTGTAAAAAAGAAAGGAGCATTGGTCAACGATTCAGGTGTAATTCCTTCTTCTGATACGCCCCCATGATTGCAAAAGAAATCACTTTGAGCAGGTGCATGTAAAATAACGTTGTCCTCTTCAAAACGTATAGCATTTTCATTAAGCCAATTAAAGTTTGCGAAATCTGTTTTTGACATTATTGTCTCCTCTGATATGTATTGGTTTTTCATTGCTAAGATAGCATGATCTATAGTCCATGTCACTGTATTTTTGCATCAAGATAGCAGTTGTTTATTACCTGTACTAATCAAAAAAACACCGATAAGATCTTAGACGCAGATCATATCCGTGTTTTTTAATTCACCCTATATTAAAACCATACATAGTGATATTTATTTTAGCGAGTAATCGTATTCGCTACATTACGAGATCTTACAGGCTTGGACAATAAGTAGAACAAGGCGATTCCAAAAGCAACCACGATAATTCCGCCACCTACCCAAGCATTAATAGCGATATTGCCTGTATTTTTGATCAATACACCGCCCATAGCAGAACCTACAGCAATACCAATTTGCAATGCTGAGAAGTTAAAGCTTTGTTGGATATCCGAAGATTCCGGTGCATATTGGATCAAATAACTTTGTTGAGCCGGAGCAAGCGCCCAGCTTAGTGCACCCCAGATAAATAGTGCAATTGGGAATATATAAACGTACTGACTAGCCATCGGCAAAGTGAACATAATAACAGCGAACACACTTACTACTAGCAAAATACTCTTTTTACTACCTAGACGATCTGATAATGCTCCACCGATCATACCGCCACTTACTGCTGCAAGACCGAATACGAAGTATACGATACTGATCCAGTTGGAATTTAGACCCATCATGGTTTCAAGGAAAGGCGTAAGGTACGCATATAATGTATAGTGCCCTGCCAAAGTAAGCATCGTTACTAGATGAGCACTAATAATTTTGATATCTTTAAGTGAAGCCAGTTGTTGCTTCAATGTCTGCATCTTTTCTAAAGGAACATGATCCATAAATAGATGTACAACCACCATAGCAACCAGTGTCAATACAGCAATCGCAAGGAACAATACACGCCAGCCGAATGCTTCTTCCGCTAATACGCCGAAAGGCAATCCAAGTACGATGGAAGAACTGATACCCATCGAAATAATACCGATTACGCGTGCCCGATATTCTGGAGCTACGATTTTGACAGCAATCGTCAATGATAACGTTACAATCAGCGAACCACTTGCCGCTGTGATAATACGAGATAAGAATAAGATACCATACGTTGGGCTCCAGAACGCAACCAGACTACCCAGTGTAAAGATAAGCATCGACCATAGGTATAACTTTTTCCGCTCCACCTTAGCCGTTACTGCAAGTAGTGTTGGGCCAGAGATGGCGTAGACCAAGGCATAGATCATAATCAATTGCCCTGCTGTACTTACAGATACATTCAAGTCGGATGCGATCTGTGGCAATACACCACCGATAATCAATTCAATCAGACCGACCGTAAATGTAGCAATCGTCAATATTAATACTTTGAAATTCATATCTATCTTCTCCTTTGTTCTTGATGTCAGCAAGTGACTTGCGTCTATTCCATCATAGTCCGTAGAAGTTTATGCTCGTAAAGACGCAAAAAAATCCTGACTACAAAAGATGGGTGCGACGAGCACACTTAATTTTGTAATCAGGATTGTTCGGTTCCTGGTAGAGACCCTCAAACCATATTATTGAGGTTATACATTATACATCAATGAATTTTATTTAGTTAGGGTAAAGCTAACGAACATATAACAACGTCTACTACTGTAATTGATTATAGAAGAAATTTCAACCCCTATTCTTCAAGATTTGGGCATTTTTTAAGGTTTTTATGCAAAATATGATGAATAAACTTTATTTTATTGAATAATCCTGTACTTTTGGAAAATATTCGAGATTTTCCGTAAAATATAACCTTGACGATCATTTGCGATCGTTATATGCTACATGATGAAATCGCATTCAAAACTTTAAAATCTATCGGCGTGTTACCATATTATGGGCATGAGCCAAGCAACGAATATCAGATGCTGTAGACCATTCTACACGTTTATTATTCGTGACTTGGCTCTTTTTTGCGTATTCATTATTTGCCGGATTGAATCTATAAGCTTAGCGGGATTTAAAGGGGGCTTCATCTATGAGTAAAGAGAGTATATGGCTATCTGTGCAGAGGGTAGTTGGCAATAACATCGTGATGGCTTTTGATGAAACAACAGATATAGAATATGTTTTGCTCGGTAAAGGACTGGGCTTTGCTGCTAAAAATCTAACGACCCTTTCCACTGACGATGATCGCATCGAAAAGCGATTTCGGTTGGAAGATCGTGAACAACTGATGAATCATCCTAGCTTTTTTGAAGATATTGATCATAAAGCGATGGAAGTCTCGGATCAGATTATTCAAATGATCGAAAAGCGGTTCAACAAAACGCTTCATAACAAAATCTATTTGGCATTACCGAGCCATATTCAGTTCACTGTCTATCGGATACGCCACCATATGGAGATTACGAATCCTTTTCTGTATGAGACTCAAGTCTGTTTTCCGCAAGAATATGAAGTTGCTCTACAAGCGTTGCAGATGATCTGTAGTGCTTTTGATATTACGATTCCTGAAGATGAAGCAGGGTTTCTAACGTATCATATTCATTCAGCTGTCAGTCATGTGCCTGTTGGACAATTGGTGAAAATGTCTACATTACTCGGCAAATTGCAAAAGATGATCGAGCAAGAGAAACAGATTACCTTTCAGCAAGGCAGTATGAATCAAGTACGCTTAATGATTCACTTACGCTTTTCTTTAGAACGTATCGTACAAGGATCACTGGTTGAAAATCTGTTGATTCAGCCGATACGAGAACAGTATGCCGAAGAATATATACTAGCCAATCAAATGAAAGTTGTGATGGAGAAAGAACTTAACGTCTCAATACCTGAAGATGAGGTTTGCTTTTTGACCATGCATTTATACCGATTATTTCGAACGTATCAACCCTAATCCGTATCTGCAAGACCGTATAATCAGCTATCTTGCACAGCCAAGATATAGAATTTCTTTCTATTTTGGTTGTGCATGATGTATACAAAGTACACTCATTACATCTATTTAAGGGGGATTATCTATGTTAGGATTTTTGCAGAAGATTGGACGTTCTTTAATGCTTCCAGTCGCTACACTTCCTGCCGCAGCTATTTTACAAGGGTTGGGATTGTTAAATTATGAGACTGATATTCCGTTAGGATCAACAGTCGGTGGATTTATTAATCATTATATTACTCCATTTTTGACAGCAGGCGCAGGTGCGATCTTTGGTAATCTGGCTTTGATCTTTGCGATCGGGGTAGCGATCGGTATTGCTCGTGATGCAGTAGCAGCGCTATCCGCAGTCATTTCATATCTAATCTTAGTCAAAATATTAAGTATTGTACCTACGATATTCGGCTATATTGGCGATGATGTGAAATTAGATATGGGCGTGCTCGGCGGGATACTGGTCGGACTATGGTCAGCATATCTATACCAACGCTTTTACAATATTAAATTACCAGACTGGTTAGGTTTCTTTGCAGGTAAACGCTTTGTACCGATGATTACTGCATTTACTACAATCATTCTTGCTACATTGTTCGGTATGATCTGGAGTCCTATTCAAGATGGGATTGCGATTTTTGGTACATGGGTTGTAGGGCTTGGCGGGCTTGGTGCTTTTATATTCGGGATGGCGAACCGCTTGCTCGTTCCGATCGGACTACATCATGTATTGAACTCGATTGCTTGGTTCCAAATTGGTGATTACACCAATGCTGCTGGTGAAGTGGTACATGGCGATTTAACACGCTTTTTCGCAGGCGATCCGTCAGCAGGAATGTTTATGTCTGGCTTCTTCCCGATTATGATGTTTGCTTTACCAGCGGCGGCATTTGCGATTATTCATACCGCTCGTCCTGAAAAACGTAAAGCCGTAGCTTCAATCTTTATCGGTTCTGCGATAGCGTCCTTTTTAACAGGGATTACAGAACCTTTAGAATTTGCATTTATGTTCGTAGCACCAGGGTTGTATCTGGTACATGCTATTTTGACAGGATTATCCGGTCTGGTAATGTATCTATTGAATGTTAAATTAGGATTCGGTTTCTCAGCAGGTCTAATCGATTACCTTGTGAATATGAAATTAGCTACGCATCCACTGATTATGATCCCAGTGGGACTTGCTTTTGCAGTCGTTTACTATGCTCTATTCCGATTCTTGATCGTGAAATTCAATCTCAAAACGCCGGGTCGTGAAGATGACGAAGCTGTAGTAGATCTCCAAAAAACATCTTCTGATCCGTTAACACCATCTGCGGCAATCAGTGCACAGCCAACGATTAGCGCTAATGATAGTCAAGCGGCTCAAGTGTTGCATCAACTAGGAGGTTCTCCAAATATCGAGAGTATTGATGCTTGTATCACTCGTCTACGTCTGGTCGTCAAAGACGATCGTCAAGTCAACGATAGTGAACTCCGTAAGCTTGGAGCAGCAGGTGTGATGCGACTAGGACAAGGCGCTGTACAGGTTATTTTCGGAACCAAATCAGATGCACTCAAAGATGAAATTAAAGATATTATGGGTGATCATTCGTAATGTTGCGATCCTAATTCAGTACAACAAAAAGCAGATATTCTCTTTTGATAGAGTATCTGCTTTTTGTTATTTGCAAACTGACATAAAAAACGACAAATCGGGTAATAGAGAGTTACTTATCTATACAAAGGAGTTCTTAGTATGCCTGAAAAATTTGATTATACCTTAGACTATACAAAGCTAGATCTACGCCAACAACCCGAATTATATCGAGTCGGTAAAGGGGAACAAGGTGTGTTAATGGTTGAACCTTATAAGGGCGAAATCTTACCTCACTGGCGCTTCAAAACACCAGAGATTGCTACCGAATCTTCTGAGAAAATCTATGCGATGTTTCTAGACTATAAAGAAAAAGAAGATTTTATCGGGATGGATATGGCTCGTAAATTTCTACAAATGGGTTATACGCGTGCACGCCGTTATACCAATCACAAAGGCGGTCGTAAATATGATGAAAATGGCGAAGTTCTTCCTTATACCGACGATCCTATCAAAGCGGAAGCCGCTCGTATTTTCAAAGTAAAATGGGATGAAGCCAAAGTCGATCCTGATTATATTCGCATGAAAAAAGAACATCAGCAAAAATACGGTTGATGTTCTTCTGATCGTTCATGATATGATGGAGTATAATTTCACACAAAAGGACGATGATTTTTTGAAAATCAATGAACTTTCCAAACGTCTGGGTATCTCGACACGTACGATCCGCTTTTACGAACAAAACGGTCTGTTGCCTTCTGTACAGCGTGAACACAATCAGTATCGTATCTTTGTCGAAGAAGATATCTGGCGCTTGCAGACGATTATAGCGCTTCGTGAAGCAGGTATGGCGATCAAAGAGATTAAGCAAGCGTTAGAACCACAAGGAGTACCGGATAGTCAGCGATTACGTTATTATCTGGAACTACAACGTTCTCTGCTGACAACACAGTGGTTAGAAATGAAACGTATGGCTGAAACGACCGAGCAGATGATTGATTTATTACAGACTCAGCAGACTTTGCCGATTCAAGAGATTTATCATCTGGCGGATCAAGCCAAACATTTGCGTGAATTGCGTCAGAACTGGCAAGACCAATGGAACTTTGATCAGCGTGCTCAGACGCATGATGAAGACGTACAGACCCGTAGCGAAGATTATCCGCATTATGAGCAAGCACTAACGTATACAGCAGAATTGATTCATGCGACTTCAGGTGAACATGGACTGGATCTAGGGATCGGTACAGGCAATCTTGCCGGTCGATTATTAACCTCAGGCGCTCATCTATCGGGTGTCGATCAATCGCAGGAAATGTTGAAGCAGTGCCAGAACAAGTTCCCTATGATCGATACACGAATAGGTAATGTGCTTGCCATCCCTTATCCAGATAACCATTTCCATTTTGTCGTATCCAGTTTTACCTTTAACCATTTGAATCCACAACAGCAATTGCTTGCATTGACTGAGATTCATCGAGTACTCAAGCCACATGGACGGCTTTGTCTGACAGACCGTATTGTTGTGCATTCCGCGATTACCGATGATTCATTAAGTACATCGTCTGCAAGCGATCTTGGACTGCAATCTACATATCATGAATTACAACATCCTGCTGTACTGGAATGGTTTGAAGAACACTTTTATATGACCAACTATTATACGATAGAACAAGAAGTAGGTTGTCTGCTTGCGGTTTCTTTACATTAAGAAAGCATATCTGCCATATCGGTTGCCGCATCACCAATTAATTTTAATCCAAATGTCGATTGTAAAACGTCCATTACACCGTCTGAAATAAATTCGGGTGGCTTCGGCCCGATTCGAATATCTTGAATCCCTAGACTGAATAATCCTAGCAAAATAGCGACTGCTTTCTGCTCAAACCACGACAATACAATACTGACAGGCAATTCCGCCATCGTACAACCGAACGCTTCGGCTAGTGCCATAGCTATTTTGACAGTAGAGCCCGAGTTGTTACATTGTCCCAAGTCCATATAGCGTGGAATATCTGTGCCCGGCACAGTGCCATAATCGATATCATTAAAGCGGAATTTACCACACGAAGTAGTTAAGATAACGGTGTCTTGTGGAAGAGAAGTCGCCAGCTTCCGATAATAATCCCCACCTTTACCCGGTGCATCACAGCCTGCGATCACGAAGAAATGACGGATCTTTTTACTTTGAACAGCTTCGATAATCTCAGGGGCTAATCCAAGTACATTCGCATGATGATAACCTGTCGTCATAACAGCATCAGACTGCATATGTGCTTCAGGTAAAGATAGCGCTTTGGCGATTACTTCGCTAAAGTCTTCGGTCTCTATCTTGGTCACCCCTTCTAAGCCTGTTACCCCATAAGTGAAAAAGCGGTGTGCATAACTGCCTTTGATCGGCATCACACAGTTGGTTGTGGCTAAGATCGCTCCGGGAAAATTCTCAAATAAACGGCGCTGATCATACCATGCTTTGCCGATATTGCCTTTAAGATGGGTGTACTTTTTGAGATGAGGATACCCGTGAGCAGGCAACATTTCAGAGTGAGTATAGATATTGATGCCCAATCCTTCAGTCTGTTGTAATAGAGCTTCTAAAGCAAATAAATTATGACCGGTAACCACGATACATTTCCCTTCCACCTGATTCGAACTTACTGTCACTGGCTGAGGAATCCCAAAGCGGTCGGTATGGGCTTGATCAAGTGTATCCATAATATGAAGAGTGGCTTGTCCTACTTGTAAAGCCATATCGATATGTTCTTGTACATTAAAGTTCGAATTGGTTAACGTCAAATAGAGTGCTTCATGCGTAATACGATCGACTTCTGGATGGGTATATCCCAATTGACGAGCATGAGTCGCATAAGCGGCAACCCCTTTGAGCCCGAAAATGATCGTATCTTGTAGACTGGCGACTGTCTCATTTTTCCCGCATACCCCGATCACTTTGCATCCACCTGATGGTGTCTGTTCACATTGATAACAAAACATGATGTATATCCCCCTTAGTTGTATTGTTCACTTGGCTCAAGCATAGCTCGCTACCACAAACCGCAGGGTGATTGTAATCACTATTTGCAAAATAGAATAAAAAAACCGCTTGAACCCCCCTCTACGATTGTAGAAAAAGACTCAAACGGTTGGTAAACTGCATTTATTTTTTATCCATAAAATTAGATTCTATTATACAGGTGCTACAGCTGGAACATTCTCTCTGGATTCCGGTTCATCATGCTGGATAAGAGAATGTTTTTCCCATGCTCTGCTCTTCCAGCGGAAGTACATAATAACAGCACGTACCCATTCATCTGCTGCAATTGCTAACCAGATTCCTGCAAGTCCCAAGTTCATTTTGAAAACAAATAAATAGCCAAGCGGTAAACTCATACATACCATCGAGATCAGTCCCATATAGACAGGGAACTTGGCATCTCCTGAAGCACGTAACGAGTTAATAATCACAATATTACAGGTTCGTCCGGTCTCCAGTAAGAAACTGAGCAGTATGACCTGTGAAGCCATTCGAATAATTTCAGGGTTGTCGGTGAACATGCCAATCAGTGGCACACGGAAAATGATAATCAAAATATCCATCACCAGTGTAGCCGCCATCGCCCATTTTACACTCGACCATACCCGTTTGTACGCTTGATCTTTCAGATTCGCTCCGACTAAGCGACCAACAATAATCGCTGTACCCATACCAATCGCAATACTGAACAGATAGATAAAGGTTGAAATATTATTAGCATATTGACGCGAAGCCATGGCTTCACTACCTAGATATGTCACATAGAATACGAAGACAAGCTGGCATAATTGATAAGTGACTTGTTCAACGGCAGAAGGCACGCCAATCTTCAAAATTTGCATAATATATTTCTTAGTCATACGGAAGTAATCTTTAATCTGAATACGTACTTCCATCACACGATACAATAACCAGAAGAAGATCACTGCACAGATTAGACGACTGACAATCGTCGAGATCGCTGCACCTTGTACACCCATTTGTGGCAGACCCCAGTGACCGAAGATCAACAAGTAGTTACCCACAACGTGAATCACGTTCATAAATACCGATACAAACATCGTTTCTTTGGTAAATCCATACGTACGAATGACAGCTGCTAATGTGTTGATGAGTGCTTGTAAGAAAATCGCTCCACCGACAATAGCAATATAACTTTTAGCAAGAGCAAGAATTTCACCTTGCAAGTGCATTTTCTCCATTAAATATCCGCCAAGTAATAGGAAGGTACCACTGAGCAACAATCCTACTGCCAAATTAAGCGTAATCGCTACAGCGGTGATACGACTTGCTTCTAATACTTTACGAGAACCTATATACTGTGCGACAACGATTGCTGCTCCGTTACCGATCACTTCTAATACTAATATAGCGATAGAAATAACCTGATTAGATGTGCCGACAGCTGCGACTGCATTATCCGATACATCACTTAACATTAAAGTATCAACAATCCCCATTAACATGAACAGAAATACTTCTAAAAAGATTGGCCATGTTAACCGGAAAAGGTTAAATTGTTTGTTAATCACTGCATTGCTTTCATTGGTGGATGTCATAGCGCTCATGAGATCACCTTCCTTTTGTTCGTATTCGGGTGTTACTTATACAGGCAATCCAGCCTGCTTCACTTCACGCTTTTGCATGAATGTTTCAAAACAATTCCGACGGTTTCCTCTCAAACTCTTGGTATCTTAGCACACTATTTTTGCGATTGCACTACCTATTTTGAAATTTTCTGAAAATTTTACATGTTTTTTGATTCTAAACCTCAAAAGTGGGTATTGTGAAGCTTTTCTCATGAAAAGAGCTCATTTTCAATCATTTTACAGTATCGTTTTCACGCTATGATCAACAAAAAAGCATACGATCCTTGAATACTCATAGGATCGTATGCTTTCATAATCAAATGATAATTATTGTTGTACTAAAGTGACTCGAATCTGGTTGTATCCCGGAGCGATCGAACGTGGATTTCCTTGAATAGAAAACCCAAATGCATTATTTTTGGTGCCTACAAGACTCAGTGTATCCGGCTGAATACGAGTATTCGATTCTACTACACCTTGAGCCCCATAATAAGCTTGATACGCATTACCAAGCGTGACTAGATCCATCTGTGTTGCATAGATCATCAACAATTGTTTTTTATCGCCTGCTACCGATTCTCTTAGACTAATCGATGTTGTATCCGATGGAAACGGGAAATCAAGCGGTAAGTACTTGGTTGTAATCAATGGTGTATTTACCACACTAAGCGCTGGATTTACAGGGACAACACTGGTCACTACTTCGGGTGCTGTTCCTGCCACATCGATTCTGCCGCTATCATTAGGATTTAATGTCTCTATAACTGGTGGCGGCGTGGTTGCAGAAGGTGTAGATGTATTGATGCTATTTTTTTCATTTACAATTGGAGTTGTAGGGGCAACATTAGGAGTGGTCGAAGTACTAGCTGGTTTGCTGGTAGCACTGGACGACTTAGGCATGATTGAAATTTTATTATTACTTGAATCATAATTAACATCTGTATTTAAAGCTTCACTGATCGAACGCACTGGTAAATAAGTCGTTCCTTGATACACAATAGGAGATAATGATTCTCCATTGGGTCCGGTCGGCTTGTAGGCTTTACCACTGACTTCAATATTAAGATTGTGATTGAGCGACGCTGTGATACTTTCTAATGTAGAACTTGCATAGACTCCGGCTGATCCAGTTAACGCCATAGCCGCTATATAAATAGGAATAATCCACTTCTTTTTAGACATATTTGTTCCCCTCCTGCTGATTACTAATGAAGTTAGTATTAGTAATATCGGTCAGCAGAAGTGAAACAATTATATGTTAGAACTGGATTAAAATAGTTTTTATTAATATTAGGGTTTCCAGATACTTTGTAGACGATATACATTTAAGTTGATAATTTTAATTTCTCCATTTTTGCTATACAAACGCATCCCTGTATCTTGTGGATCTGGCAAAATCAAATCAGAAAAAACGATCTGCCCCTGATTAGCAAACACCTCAACTGAAGAAGCATCTACAAAGATACGTAAGTGAATTCGATTGTTGATCGGTTGCACTGTCGCGGCATGCCTTTTCGAAAATAATTCGGCAAAGCTTGTGTTGCCTGACAATGATCGATCAATAAATAAAGACTGATCTGCATGGATATAACCGATGTCTGTTTGATGCTGGTTGCCTGTACGAACTTCAAATCCCCATGCTTGTGCTGGCTGACTCACCGGCAATTCAATCTCAGCTTCAATCTCATAACTACCTTCTTGAAGACCGGCTAACGGATTAGCAGATTGTTCTGAGATTACCTGATTAGAGAGGGTACGTATTGGCGTTCGCAAAGAAGACAATTCGGTCAGCGGTTTTTGAAATAATCGCAATCCTTCGCTCGTCTGCTGAAGCGATAATTCTCGTGGAATGGTCATTTCACCTTTCCAAGCTGTGGTAGGAAAAGCAAACGGGTAATCCCAGTTCGTCATCCATGCCAGTGTAATTCGTCGTCCATCGGGAACATTCGCAAATGAAGTGGCGGCATAGAACTCTTTACCCCAGTCTATTTTCAAAACGTTACCGACCGGATTATTATTGGTAAATGTACCTTCAGCCGTTAGATCACCTATAAAGTATTCTGCATCAGAGCCTGCTGTTTTGGGATTCGCTCCTGTACTGATCATCAATACCCATTTGATATTTCCTTGATGATCCCGCAGAGGAAATAAGTCAGGGCATTCCCATACTCCGCCATGAATATAATCTCCATACCCGAAATTATCAGTCCATGTCCAATCGATTAGGTTCTTCGATGTAAAGAAACGAATATGATCTCCACCGGAGACTACCATCACCCAACGTTGATTGACTTCATCCCGAACCACTTTAGGATCACGGAAATCCCATCCACCTGCTTCAGTAGACGTATAGCCTGGATTTTGGATCACAATAGGATGTTCTTTGGAATATTGCCATGTTCGTCCTCGATCAGTACTGTAGGCTAATCCTATTTTCTGATTACCGTTAGGCGCATCAGGATCGTAAGAAGTATAGTAAGCAACCAATCCTTTACCTCCAGAAGAGCCGAATAGACCGGAAGCATTAGTAGTATCGGCTATCGCTGCTCCTGACCAGATATGTCCTAGATCGTTCCATTTCAGAGCAAACGGTAGCCTTTTCCAGTGGACAAGGTCAGTACTGACCGAATGTCCCCATTGTCCTCCATCTTGATAAAATAAATGATATTCCCCTTCAAAATAGACCAATCCATTCGGATCACTGATCCAATTTCGTGAAGCAGAATAATGATATTGCGGACGGTACTTTTCTGTATACTCATCTGCCGGTGACGTCACAAATAAGTCTTGAAAAATAACCTGACCGCCTTGGGCAATCATACCTGTATAACCTTTGGTGTAACTACTATCTGTGGCTTGAATAGCAGCCGGTGTATATCCATCGACAAAGACTTGGATACGATTTTGGATCATCCGAATCTCTAGATGATGGTTACTATTAGGTTGATGAATATACTGCTGAGTTGATTTGGCAATCAGAGTACCATTTCTTTTTTTCAATTCAACCCCAATCGTATTGCCTTGATGACGTAACTGGACTACATAACCAGTGGTTCCTTTATCATTGGCATGAAAGATTAGACCTGCGGTTGTTCCCTGTACATTATTAGCAAAAGAAATATCTGCTTCGGCTATCAAATCGGTTGAACGCAGATTGTACAGTTGCAATGCTTCTTGCGTTGCAGTCACTATTTTGCCTTTGATATGAGGCGTCCATACTCCTGTTGTTAGTAGGGACGTAGTCAGATTGGTATTGAGATCACTTACAATAACATTTTGAAACGTAGCGCTCCCATCCCATACATGCAAGCCCAGATGACCTGAACGATAAGCAGTATCAGTCACTTGCATCACAGGTCGATATTGTTTGTCCCAATAGACACTAAGCTGATCGTCTTCTGCTTTGACTTTCACATGATAAGTCTGCCCTGCTTGCAGGTCTACAGGATACGATTGCTGTAATGTACCACTTGTCCCTGAAGAATTAAGCAACTGAATCTGACCGGATGTCGGCATGACCTTCAACCAGTAGCCAGCTGACCCTTCAGCATCCGAGCGGAAAATAAGTGAAGCATCGGTCTGTGGATTTTGAATCGTCACATCTGCTTCGTACACAAAGTCAGTTGATACTGTCGCTGAAAGGGCTTTCACATTTTCTTTGGGATCGGAAGTAAGCACGATCCCCGCTGTTGTATCTTTCATTGTTCCTTTGTCCTTTATCGTCCATGAATGTAGATTAGTCTTCGCTTGTGCTGGTATAGCCCAGACAACGCTTAGACCGCATAACAACATCAACATGGTAATCATTTTCCATCTATACTTGTTCAGAGATAAGATACCCATAGGTTTCATTATTTTATTCCTCTCTGTTAACGTATCATAAGACTCATCCTATTGATTAAGAGGACATGAACTGATAGATATGAAATGAAGATAATGGTAAATGCTGATCTGGTGATTGGATACCAAGCCCTTGAGCATCATGATCTGGAAAAATAAGATCAGTCATCGCTACTTGCCCATCATTAGCAAAGACTTCGATTGAAGAACGATCCACATAGATCTGAAGCTCGATCGTCGATAGATTATGATCGACTTTGGCGGTATGTCTACCTGCAAAATCTTGATGGAAAGTATGATCTCCTGAATGGCTACGATCAATATAGACTTCGCTTGCATCTCCTTCATAACCTACAACGGTTACTTGATCCTGTGATGATGATGCACGTAATTGTAGAGCAAAAGTAGATTTTATATCTGCTGTAATTTGGATTTCGTAACTATCCATTTGTAGTGATGCTAGCTTGGCTTGAACTTCGGCTATCGTTGTATTTTCCAGTGCGACGATAGGGCTACGCATCGTATTGATTTCTTGTACAGGTCGCTGAATCAGTGTTATCCCTTGGGCACGTTGTTCTAATGTGATTTCCCGTGGAATAGACATCGCTCCACGCCATTGTTCGGTTGGTGTAAGATTGGCATATTTCCAATTGCTCATCCAGCCGATACAGATTCGTCGTCCATCTTCTACTGGAATATCCGACCAACATACACCTGCATAATGATCTCGTCCGTAATCTAGCCAGCGAATCTCTTGCGAAGAATCATCCGGTGTAAATGTAACCCCATCAAACTCTCCCATAAAATATTGCGTGCGTGATCCTTCGATAAAGTCATCACTGCTTCCAATACTCACTAGCATCACCCATTTGGTTGTTGCCGCATCACCATCTACCATTAATGGGAACAAGTCAGGGCACTCCCAGACTCCTGCATGTGATCCAATACCATCTCCAAATTCACTCAGGAATGTCCATTCTTTCAAATTCGGTGAACCGTACAAATGCACCGTCTGTCCACAAGCCAAAATCATAATCCAGCGTGCAGTCTCTTGATGCCAGAATACTTTAGGATCACGAAAATCAATCAATTCATCGTGTTCCAATACAGGGTTACCTTCATACTTTATCCATGTTCGTCCTGCGTCATGACTATAGGCTAGACTTTGTCGTTGCTGAATATGATCCAGCTCGTAATTATGATCATGATGAGTAAATATAGCGACTAATCCGGATTGACCGTTAAAAAAGCCTGTTGTATCATGCCAATCCACAACTGCACTTCCTGAAAAAATAGTTCCGTGCTCATCAGGTGCAAGCGCAATCGGCTGTTCTTGCCAGTTCACTAAGTCTGAACTGATCGCGTGTCCCCAATGCATAGGTCCCCATACCGTTCCATCAGGATGATATTGAAAAAACAGATGATATTCATCATTAAAGTATACTAATCCATTAGGATCATTGATCCATCCTTGTTGCGGGGTAAAGTGATACAGTGGACGATATTTTTCTTGAGATTGAGTGATCATAGTATAAGCTCCTTTTTTGACCTTATTGGTAGTATTTATTGTTGATTATTGTTGGTTACGATCATATCCAGATTGTTTAATTTGGAGCCATTCTTGTAGCCCTAGACGATCCAATTCTTGTAGGTAAGTAGGCCACTCTTCATTCACTTTGCCATTTTGGTACCACTCTGTACGTTTGCGTTGTACATAAGCGAACAGATCTGTTTCTATGGTTGATAAACGATCCAACTCTTCGATTGAGAAGAATACTTTAGGATAAATATGATCGGCTTGCATATGAGGCACCATGACTTTTTTCATTAATTTCAAGCGACTTGCGGCATCGTCTGGCTTAGTCGTATATTTACCATAATATTCATCCAGAATCGCTAGAGGGCCAGCAATATTTGTTTTTTGACGTACTTCAACAGGTGCTGATCCTTCTAATGAAAGGTGCTTTAACATGCCTTTCTTTTCATCAAATTTGAAAATGTTTTGCTCTTTGGTATCTCCATACGTTCCCCAGTTATCTTGGATCGATTGTAATGGCTCATATAACTGGTCTATCCATTTGGCAGTCGCTTCTACTTGTTGATTGGTGCTAGTAATGACCATTTTGCCACGATCAAATCCAAGTCCATTGGTACGTGTAACATTGGTTTTCCCACTAGGGCCAGCTAAAGGATTCATCAGTTGGTAGTCATCATTGGGGCCTGTAATATTCGCTTTGTCCCATGTGAAATACAATCCGTAACGTTTGTCTTTTCCTTTAGCTAAATACGTATTCCAATCTTGCTGTGAAGATTCTACATCGATTAACCCTTCCTGATATAAGCTATGGATATAGTTAATCGCATCTTTGTATCCATTATCAGAAGCTGTAAAGACTACTTTGCCATCGTTGGTAACGACCGTATGATCCCAGTTATCACCAAGTCCGAAAGAGCCATATAAGAAGGTCAAATCTTCGCCACCCGGTTTATCAATAAAGGAAAGTGGAATTTCATCGGCTTCTCCATTACCGTTAGGATCTTGCGTTTTGAAAGCAATCAACACTTGTTTTAACTCTTCGGTTGTTGTTGGCATTTTCAAACCTAACTTTTTAAGCCATGCTTGATTGATCCATGGAAAATCATCGACTGATTGAATCGCTTCTTTCCCTGTACCTAGTTCTTCTATCCATGGGAAGGAATACATATGTCCATCTGGTGCTGTAAGCATTTTTTTGTATTCAGGTGCTGCTTTTAACACTTTTTGAAAATTAGGCATGTAATTGTTGATCAGATCATCTACAGGAATAATCACGCCATCTTTAGCTAATTTGAGCAGATCGTAATCGGTATACCCTGCATCAAAGATACCGTCTGGAAGATCACCACTAGCTACGGCTAAATTACGTTTTTCGATAAATTGATCGGTCGTATAGTTTTTCCAATTGATATGGATTCCTGTTTTTTCTTCCAGACGCTTATTAATCAATTTATCGTTAGGATCAGCAGGTGCTAGCGCTGAACTTTGCGTCAAGAAATTCAATGTCACTTTACCATTAGCATCGGTAGTTGGATTAGATGAACCTGAATTACAACCTGTTAATAGTAGCGCTATCGTTAACCCGGAGATCGTTACTTTTTGCATAACTTTCATTATATTTGCCCCCATACTTGTATTTAGATGCTGTGCTTATTTCAGTGAACCGACCAGAACGCCTTTTTCAAAGTACTTCTGGAAAAATGGATACATGATCAACAACGGTAGACTTGAGATCACAATCGAAGAATATTTAATCATCTCGGACAAGCGTTTCAGCTCTGCCATCGCCAATTGATCCCCGATCATTCCTGGCATCGTCTGGTTCTGAATTAGAATCGAACGCAGTACTAATTGCAGTGGATACAACTTGGCATTATCCAGATAGATCATCGCATCAAAGTAAGAATTCCATTGCCCTACAAAAGCATAGAGCGCAATAACGAAAATAATCGGCTTCGATAACGGCAATACAATTCGGAAAAAGATTGTCGCATCGCTCGCTCCATCTACATTGGCTGCTTCTTTCAATTCATTAGGAATGCCTTTGAAAAAAGTACGTGCCAGAATAATATCCCAAACATTCACAATCCCCGGTAACAGGATCGCCCAGACCGTATCTAACATGCCTAGATTTTTCACCAATAAATAAGTAGGAATCAATCCGCCACCAAAAAACATCGTTACAATAAACATCGTCATAAAAAGATTACGACCTTTTAATTCATTGACAGACAACGCATAGCCAGCAAATACCGACACGATAATCGTCAAAATTGAAAAGCTAACCGAGTAAAACACAGAATTGATAAATCCTCGGGTCATGGCTTCATTGCCTAAAATCTTGCGATACCCTTCCAGACTCCAACTGGATACATTAAACGAAATCCCTTTGTTCAATAGAGCGATCGGGTCCATAAAGGAAGCGATTACAATATAGATAAGCGGTACAATAATAATCAGTACACAGAACGTTAGCAAAATATAATTGATTCCAATAATAAATCGATCCATACGTGAAGACGCTAGATTCATCGCTTACACCTTCCTTAATAGAGCCCTTCGCCCTCATTGAGTTTTTTGACTACAAAGTTCACTGCTACTAATAAAAAGACGTTAATCACGGAGTTAAACAATCCAACAGCCGCAGAATAAGAATAGTCACCTGCTTGTAGCCCTACTTTGTAAACATAGGTTGAAATGATTTCTGAAGAAGGTAAATTCATCGAGGTCTGCATAAGATATGCTTTCTCGAAACCGATCGACATAATTCCACCTGCTGCTAGAATAAATACAATCGCCATAATAGGTCTGATCGTAGGAAGATCAATATGAAGAATACGTTGGAAAATATTCGCCCCATCCAGACTAGCGGCATTATGTAGCTCAGGATCAACGCCCGCCAGAGCAGCTACGTAAATAATCGAAGACCATCCTGCGCCTTGCCAGATACCGGATAAAATATAAATCGATCTAAAATAACCAGGTTCCGACATAAACATTAACGGTTGACCAAATATGGCACTAACCAGTTGATTGATTGGACCAACAGGAGATAAGAAAATAAACAACATCCCTACAATAACAACAACCGATATAAAGTTAGGTGCGTACAAGATTAACTGTACATTTTTCTTTATTTTGGCTTGCCTTACTTGGTTTAACATCAGCGCTAATACAATAGGAATAGGAAAGCTACAAATGAGACCGAATAGACTCAACGAGATTGTGTTGGTAAAAATATCTGTAAAGTTCGGAGAGTTCAAAAATTTCTCGAAATATTTAAATCCGACCCAATCACTTCGCATAATGCCTTTGAGTGGACTGAAATCTTTAAATGCGATAACCGCTCCGTACATGGGTACATATTTGAATATAATAGTCAGGATCAGTGCCGGGGCTAACAAAGCATACAGAAAATAATGATTGTGCCTTTTCTTTAATGTTTTCCTGTGTGCGGTTTCACCTTTTCTTGCTTTTATTTTCTGTCCTACTCCATCCACATGCGTTCACTCCTTCAAGTCCTGTCCTGTATTTAGAAAGGGCTTACATTTTGTTTTGCTTGACTCTGATTTACAATTTAACAAACAATTTGTTCATTCGTCAATACATTTTGTAAAAATAATATTTTACATTTGCATTTATTTAATTTACATTATGGATATAAATGAAGATATCACATGTGTAAAATGCACAAATTAAAGTTTACATTTGTAAACAAAAGTTGCTATTCAATACGAATTATTATACATTTAATACAAATAACGAATAAAAGAGATTATCCTAAATCTGTAATGATTTCTTTTGCAAATATAGGATGGTTAAAGGTGGACAAACGATCATGAAGAAAGAAAAAGTGACTATTCAGGATATTGCAGACGCTTTAAATATATCCCGTAATACCGCTTCCAAAGCTATTAATGGTAACGAGAACATTCCGATCGAAACACGAAATAAAGTCATTCAAAAAGCAGCCGAATTAAAATATAAACAATTTGCTTATGTAGAATCTGACTATTTAATGCCTAAATCTACCGGTAACGTAGCTTTGTTAACGTCTAGCCTACCAAATAATTCACATTTTGGTACTTTGCTTATTAGTGGACTTGAGAAAAGAATCAGTATGGAAGGATATACGATTTCGATTCATATTGTGCGTGAAGCCGATATGCAGTCGCTGACTTTGCCAAATAACTTTGAAGCGTCCAAAGTGGATGGAATTATTTGTATCGAATTATTTGATAAAGAATACAGCCAAAAAATCACCAGTCTGGGTTTACCGACTATTTTTATAGACTGTGCAGTCGATTTAGCGTCTCCTTCATTACAAGCCGATCTTTTACTGATGGAAAATGAATACAGCGTCTATGAAATGACCAAACATTTAATTCAACAAGGGCATCAGCAGATTGGTTTTGTAGGCGATTACAATCACTGTAAAAGCTTCAATGAACGCTGGATCGGTTTTAACCGTGCTCTGTTAGAAGCAGATATCACTTTAGATCGTTCTTTTTGCATTTTAGGCAAAGACGAAGAAATTTTTAAAGCCAAAGACTGGATTGATCGTCAATTCAAAGCGATGACTCACAAACCTTCTGCTTTTATATGTACGAATGATTTTAGCGCTGTTCATCTTATGCAAGTGCTCAAAGCGAATCAAATTAAAATCCCTGAAGATATTGCAGTCTGTGGATTTGATGATGCTTCGGAGTCTCGCATTGTAGAGCCCCCTTTAACGACAGTGCATATTTTCAGTAACGATATGGGAATACAAGCCGCAGAAACCTTATTAGCACGAATCAAAAATCCTACTCGTCCTTATCAGATCGCTCATATCCAGACTCATCCTATTTTTCGTGAATCTTCAGCCGTGGTACCGAAGTCTTCTCTTTCTTCCCGAGCATAACAAAAAGCTTGCAATCCTCCTGAGAACAAGGAGAGCTGCAAGCTTTTTTGGTGATTCAGCTACTATTATTGCTCTTTCCAGACTACACTAATTTCGTAAGCACCTGTCTGATTAGTGATCGGTGAACTGTTAATCGATACCACAAAATCATTATCTTTAGAGCTTACAATGCTCAAGTTATCCGCTTCAATGATCTCACTGTTTTTGGTTACATCTTTGCTCAAATAATAGTCTTTATATGTATTGCCCAGTTCAAGTAGATTGGATTTGGTAGAGTACAACAGGGAAACCTGTTTTTTGTTATCTGCTACATTTTCAACTAGACTGACTTGCTTCGCATCTTTAGGAAAAGGAAAATCGGTTGGTAAATATTTCGTTTTGATCACAGCTGTGGAGACTGCTGGTGTAGCTGGCGTTCCTGTAGAAGAACCACTACCAATAATGACTTTGTTGCTTGCGGCATCAAAGCTAACCGGTGTATTTAATGCTTCACCAATAGAGCGTATAGGAAGATAAGTTGTTCCTTGATAAGAGATTGGAGCTAGTTTTTTGCCATTAGCTGTAGGCGTATATGCTGAACCATTTACCTGAATCCCCAGACCATGATTAAGCGATGCTTTAATACTTTCCAAGTTCGTACCTGCATAGACCCCTGCTGATCCTGTCAAAGCCATACCTACAACTGCTGCTGTCACTAACCAATGCTTCTTCTTCATATAACAACCTCCTGAATATAGTAGTAACTCTATGTTATCAGGTCATGTTAGATTTGGAACCTTCTATAGCCCTATAAATGAATGCAATTTGAACTAAATTAACGATCTTTACAGTTTATTCTTCCCGATTCCGTTGCTCTCGCTCGATCCGTTCTCTCATATGACGATCATATCCATTTTGGTGTAACCACACACTATTATTGACCTGTGCAATCTGCCCGATTCCGAATAAAATACTGATCACAAGAAAGATAAGACCGTAAGCATACATAAAATATCCTAGATAAAAACACGTAATAATTCCGATAAAAACAACGATCGATAATCCCCAAAGGATACGGCGCATGACTTTTCTCATATGGTTCTCCCTGCTATTTTTGTATGATCTCTTAATGTCTTATATACGAAGATAATGGTATAAGCGATTCAAAATAATACACTGTCTATTTTTACTTATACATTTTGTTTAAAATAGGGGATGACTTTTTACAAAGCTAGAGTATAATGATATACGCTTGCCTTAAAAGCTAGCTTAAACAAGCATTGTTTTTCATGCTTGGCTTGTACGAAATGAGTATCTATAACATGTAAACTAATTAGTCTTTCCAAATTTCAAGAAATGAAGGTGTGCACAAGATGTTGGGTAAGTTCAAGCGTATATTAATCGGAAGGCCGATGAAGTCAGCAGAACTCGAAGCTGAAAAATTAGGTCGGCTCAAAGCATTAGCGATTCTTTCTTCCGATGCGCTATCCTCGGTGGCATACGGAACAGAGCAAATTTTGCTTGTCCTCATGGTTGCTGGATTTGCGGCTTTATGGTATTCGGTTCCAATCTCTATCGCCGTACTCGGTTTGTTGGTTATTCTGATTATTTCGTATCGTCAGACGATTTTTGCGTATCCGACAGGTGGTGGCGCTTATATTGTCGCCAAGGATAATATCGGTAAAGCACCTAGCTTAATAGCAGGGGGATCTTTACTTGTTGATTATATCCTAACCGTAGCTGTAAGTTCATCTGCTGGAACAGATGCAATCACTTCGGCTTTTCCAGTATTACATGATCACCGGGTTCTGATCGCGCTTGTCATGATTGTCTTTTTAACGATTATGAATCTGCGCGGTGTGACCGAATCTGCATCTGTACTCGCTGTTCCTATTTATTTGTTTGTTATCGCTATTTTTGTATTGATTATCACAGGTGTCATTCGTTATTTGACAGGTGGGATCGAAGCCGCAGCTCCGCAATTTGATAGCACCGTTTCGAATGTCAGTCTGTTCTTACTACTCAAAGCCTTCAGCTCAGGTTGTTCGGCATTAACTGGGGTAGAAGCCGTCTCCAATGCTATTCCTAACTTCCGTAAGCCTGCTGAAAAAAATGCGGCGGCTACACTATTGATGATGGGTATTATTTTGGGCGCAATGTTTATCGGTATTACATTACTAGCTTACTGGTACGGTATTCATCCAAGTGCAACCGAAACGGTTATTTCACAAATCGCACGGATGACGTTTGGTCATGGTACGCTTTATTACATTATACAGGGTGTTACGGCATTGATTCTGTTCCTAGCAGCCAATACAGCGTACTCTGCGTTCCCGCTACTTGCTTTTATGTTAGCAAAAGATAAATATATGCCTCATATGTTTATGGTGCGTGGTGACCGTCTAGGTTTCTCTAACGGTATTATTATTTTGAGCGTATTGTCTGCATTGTTAGTGATTGTGTTTAAAGGCGATACTGAAAATCTGATTCCTTTGTATGCGGTTGGTGTATTTATTCCATTTACCTTATCGCAATTAGGTATGATGATTCGCTGGATTCGTCTGAAGCCATCCAATTGGGGATTAAAGTTAACGATTAATACAGTCGGTATGTTAACGACATTATCGATTACGTTAATCTTTATTTTCACCAAATTCTCGCAAGTCTGGGTTATCTTTATCTTCTTACCGTTGGTCGTGTATATTTTCTACAAAATCTATACGCATTATGAAAATACAGCAGAACAGTTACGAATCGATATCAAAGTTGATAAGCCAGAAGTGAAAGGCAATACGATTATTATTCCAGTGGCAGGGATTACACGCGTAGTAATGAATACGATCAGTTACGCCAAAACATTGTCTCCTAATGTACTTGCTGTCTATGTTGGTTTCGATGATGAAGCGATTCATAAGATGGAGCAGAAATGGGAAGAATGGAATCCAGGTGTTCGTCTGATTGTACTGAAATCACGGTATCGCAGTATTCTAGGTCCTTTGCGCCGCTTTATAGATACGGTGGAATGGAAAACATCAGCAACCGATCATATTACCGTATTGATTCCGCAATTCGTCACTCATCACTGGTGGGAAACGATTTTGCATAATCAGACCAGTCTATTGATGCGTGCTTATCTGATTAACTACAAAGATGTCGTTGTTGCTACAGTTCCTTATCATTTAAATAAATAGATCATGGCATAGTTAAAAGCAGATCCGCATGTAAAATATAAAAAAAAAGGTAGACCTTATACGAGGTCTACCTTTTTTTGTGGGCAAATTTACAGTTGAAGGATGAGCGTATACCTATATACGTCGCTATTCTGTTACTTTATTTTCATTTTTTTCTACATTGTCTATCTTTTCAACCCAGACCATATACCAATTGGGCTTTGCTTCGTGGTCAACATCGGTATATATGCGGTACGTTGGTGCTTGGAACGTTTGTCGTTGAAGTAATTGAAAGGCTAGTGTTTCTGCCATTTTAGGATCATGACTACGATATCCATCGTATAACTTGCCGATCTCATTGTAGGCTCCACTGCTGATCCATTCATAGGCTTCTCGCTGAGTCTGGACTTCCATCGTCTCATCTGCCCAGCGTATCCAATCAGCCTTGTATTTAGGGGGCTGAAAGAAGGGTAACTCTTGATTCATGCGAATTTCTTCACGGTAATGATAAGTATGATCTGCCGATTTTGAAGATGGATCGGATGGTTGCATAGCTAGCTCCTTTCTATCATACATGTCATTTTATTGGCACATAATAGCAATTGGCGATAACTATTCTGTTACTTTACATGACTATATTGTTGTTTTACAAGTGCCTGTCATGTATTGAATAATAACTCTAGATGATACATAGTCGTCTATTCAATATATGAATCTTTGGAGGCATTTAATATGAACAATACAAAAGCACTAAAAATCATGGTCACTTCTGTTCTCGCTTTATCGATTTCGATTCCTGCCTTATCTGTGTCTGCACAAGCAACTACTGTGAAAGCCACTACTACCCAAACAGCAACTCCAGCTAAAGTTGATCATTTAACTGCTGAACAAGAAAAAAGTCTGATACATGTCGCTGGCTTTGATAATGTAAAACAATTTACCGGATTCTATGCTAACTTGCGTCGTGCAGTAGCGCAAAATAATAAAGAAGCCGTAGCACAACGAATCTCTTATCCTTTATCAATCTATAGCAATAGCAAAAAAAGAAGTATTTTGAATAAAAAACAGTTTATTGCGGAGTACGATCAGATCATGACGACTGAAGTTAAAAAAGCACTGGCTAATCAACGCTTAGACGAATTATTTATACGTGATCAAGGGGTTATGGTTGGTAATGGTGAAATATGGATGGCTATTCTAGATAATAAACTAGGTGTCTATACGATTAATCAGCAAATACATCAGTAATTACATCACAGCACTGATTTGAATATAAAAAGCTGTGTATATACTTAATCTAGCTTGTATAGCATGATGCCCATTCTTTTAATTTGCTATTATTTTACGATATTGTTATTTTATAAGAGATCGCATGATATTGAATAACAGCTTTAGACACATGTTTATTGTTTATTAAATATAATGACTCTCAAGGAGGTAATCATAATGAATCGTAAAAAAGGAATCACGATAGTCATGACTTCAATGTTGGCGGTAACCCTCTCTATGCCTGCATTCTCAGCATCTGCACAAACGAATACCACTACGACTGAACCTACGGTCTCTACAGTAGCTTCTAAAGAAACGACTACTCCTATCAAAGCGGATCAATTAACCGCTGAACAACAAAAAAGACTAGTCAGTGTCGCTGGATTCGATAATGTAAAACAGTTTACAGGGTTCTATGCAAATCTACGCCGTGCAGTAGCCAAAGGGAATAAAGAAGCCGTTGCTAAACGGATTTCTTATCCTTTAGTGATTAACAGTAGTAACAAAAAAAGAAGTATTCTAAACCAGTCGCAATTTATCACCGAATACAATACCATTATGACGGCTAAAGTTAAAAAAGCATTAGCTAATCAACGATTAGATGAATTATTTATACGTGATATGGGTGTTATGATTGGTGATGGCGAATTATGGATCGCTCCTGTAAACAACAAGCCCGGTATTTATGCGATTAATCAATAATGTTAATGTTATACGCTGATCATTAGACAAAAAGACCTCCTAACCGATAGGAGGTCTTTTTTTGATTTAGTCTATTTTGATTTAGTTTTTGTACACTTTCACAATAGGCACCTTTTTATCTCGTGATGCTTTGTTCCGTTGGCTGGCAAATAAAGAACGTAACGTCTCAATATTGGTCAAAATCACCCCGATTAGAATAATCAAGGCTCCTACCCCCATCACCCAATTGAGTGGTTCTTTATAGATCAACCATCCTAGTAGCAGTGCGATCACCGGTGAAATGTATAACCATGTCGAAGGGAATACTGGATTCGTTCGTGAAATTAACCAGTAAAATAGCGTATGCCCACCCATAGATCCCAGTACAATTAAATACAGCAACGAACCGATCGCTGCGGAATTGAACATCGTTTCCATATGTATTTGACCCCGTTCGGTAATCAAAGACAGTACCAATAACATCCATCCTCCGTGCATCATCTGAGCGGCATTTTGTGCAATCGGTGAACTTCCCTGTAATTTAGAAACCACTTGTTTGGAATAAACAGCTCCTGCTGCGTAGCCGAACTCCCCCAATACGACAACCAGACAAGCAATTACCCATAGGGCATGATACTGACCGGATAACCCCGGTAACATCAGTAGAGCAACTCCAACTAACCCGATCATCGCTCCGATAAATGAAATACTCGGTACTTTATCTTTCAATACCACTGATCTTATCAATAAAATAATAGCGGGACCGGTTGCAGACAGAACAGCACCTACACCAGACGTAATATATTGTTCAGCCCAATATAAAGCTGCAAATGTAAAAAAGGTTAATCCTGAGCCGATAAACAGCGTTTCTTTGCGTAACAATAAAGAGAAGCTGATCTTTTTACGTGCATACATCCAGATCATTAAGATCAATCCTGCTGCTAAAAAACGAACTCCTGCGGAAAAGAAAGGCGGTAATCCTGCATCGACCCCGATCTTAATCGCTAGAAATGTGGTTCCAAAAATTAAGCACATTATTGCATACCCCAGTAATACCATCTTCCATTCCTCCTCTGTGTTCTGTTATTGTAAAGGAAGATCAACAGAACAGATGCCATACCATAGAACAGATGGGGATATCTTGGTCTGGATGCAGGTTACACTACATGTACTTTTAGTTTGATTTTGCTTATTCGGGATATCTGTTTGTACCCTGTTATCAATTAGGAAGGAATGTGGATATGACAAATAAACCACTCACTGAACCGCAAAAAAAACAATCCGATTCCATCGTGGATACTGTATTATCCGGACAACATGGGAAACATTCTTTTCAAACGGTTTATACGTATATCCATACACGTATTCAGCGTGGAGACTGGCAAGCACATGCTAAGTTGCCTTCTGTTCGTCAACTAGCAGAAGATACAGGGATGCACCGCTTAACGATTTTCAAAGCCTATCAACATCTTAAAGATGATGGTCATGTCTATGCCCGTGACAAATCCGGTTATTATGTGCAACCGCCTACGTTGCAAGTGTTAACCAATGAAGCTGAATTAGGTCTGCCTTTATTTCAAGGAAATCTAGGCGATCTGCATCGGATTCAAGTCAAATATCAATTTTCTCAAGCTCTGATTACACCGAATTTACTACCAAATCACTATTTTGCTGAATATGTGAAACAGGTATTCGATCTGTATCCCAAGTTGCTCGGTACGTATGCACCTGCACAGGGTGATCTAGAGCTCAGAGAAATGCTTCAACACTATTTTACAGATACTTCTCAATTTCATGTTCATGCCGATGAAATTCTTATTACAACAGGTGCTCAACAAGCGATCTCACTCATTGCTGAAGTATGGATACGCCCGGGTGATCATGTGCTGATCGAATCGCCTGCGTATGCCAGTGCTTTAGATGTTTTTCAGCAAAAAGGGGCTAGATTGGTTCCGATGACAATCAATGCTAATGGTTATGATCTAGCTCAGATCGAACAAGCGATGAAGCAATATAAACCTCGCTTCTTTTACCTTAATCCTACATTTCACAACCCTACAGGCATCTGCATCTCAGCAGAGCAACGTAAACAACTGGTCGATCTAGCCGCTCAGTATCAGTGTCTATTGATCGAAGATGATACCTGTCAGGATATTTATTTTGGGCAAAAGCCACCGTTACCTTTATTTGCTTATGATACAGAAGGATATACGATCTATATTCGTAGCTTTAGCAAATACGTTTCTCCGGGACTGCGAATCGCTTGTATTGTCGCTAGACCGGAATGGTTTACTTCTCTACTGGCTGCCAAGTCACTCGCCGACGGAGGTACCCCTTTGCTCAACCAGAAAGTATTTTTGCATTATTTTACCTCAACACGGTTACAACAACATATCGAGAAATTACGGATCGCATTGCGGATTCGCTTCGAAATGATGGACGAAGAACTCTCCTCAACCGGTTGGTATTATGAACCACCTCAAGGTGGATTTAATCTGTGGGTTCGATTACCCGATCATTTATCGGTTCCTGAACTACTGGCTCGTTGTCTCAAGCAATCAATCTCTTTTGTTCCGGGATCATTATTCGATCATCACGAATCATCCAAGCAATATATTCGCCTTTGCTTTTCTTTTGCCAGTGAACAAGAAATTCGTACTGGTATTCAGCAGTTAGTCGCGATTGCGAAAGATATGGAATCTAATTCTTCTGAATAGCTGAGCGATACGGTTCATCCCATACTATATTGGAAGACTTGGCTTGTAATATGCCTTGTTGGTACTCATAAGTTGTCGTCAGCTCACCCAAAACGTTCATCATACCTACTTGAACAGACGCAGCTACAACGAGGTGCCCGTTTTCGATCTTGTATTGGCGTACAGCGCCTACTTCTACTCCGCTCTCTACAGAGGCGACAGGGTCTTGCAGTATCGAAGTCGGTAAAGTCATTTGGTTCTGATTCCATTGAAGTTCGATCTGTCCTGCATTGACTTTAGCTTGAAAATGCTTATTCCAGGCATGTTGTCCATCTTCTACAGCAATCGATGTACCGTCTTGTCGATAGACTTTAACTTCTGTTTTGTAAATTCCTGTACCATAACCGTTCGTTAAGATCACCACCACTTCAGGCTGACCATCTCCATCGAGATCGGTTGAATAGACCTGTGGCGGATATTCTGGATTAACCACCTGAACGCCATCTAACATGCAGTTGAATGTAGGTGTATGGATAGACATATTTTCATACGTACCGTCTGATTTTTCTTTGCCACGGATCGTAATATGAAGAGCAGGCTCACTTGCGATTACTTTGGCATCTTCCATAATGTTAAATAAGTTGGATTGAGCTACTGGAAAATCTAATTGTTTTATATTAACAGTGTTCACCATTAAAGGTTCACCATTTTCAGTCACTTGTTGATTAGAATGGAACTTGGCTGCTGATACTGTTTCTAACGAAAGAGCACATAAAATAATCGTGATCATCAACCATTTTGTAGCGTTTTTCTTTATATTCAAAAGGAGTGCCTCCTTGATCGTTCGATATTCATATTTAATTTGAAGGTGAAAAGAATTCCAACGTGTGTCATGCTAGCTTCTATTACATGCTAAGCCTTAATCGATGTAATTACCAGAAAAAATTGCTGTTCACAGCAAGTTCCTTACAAATAAGTCTTAAATCATCACTTTTACTTTAGATTACCTACTATAAAGGTTGAATAAACACGATTATTCTTAAAGAAATAAAAGTTGAAGAGTATAATGAAATTATTGTATTTTGAGAGCATACTGAAGATATGTAGTTAAAGGAAGTTTAGGTGTTCTACCATAGTGAATTGTTCCACATGAAACATTTTGCAAAACAGCGCTATTTTTGACTGATTTGCAGGAAATATAATTAGCCGATTGGGCTTAAAGGATGGACGACGATTGGATCAACAACATGCAAGTCCGCAATATATTTACACGTATTCTCATCGTCAAGATGAACATTCTCTTTGTTATTTGGAAATGAGATCTTTTTTCGGCAAAGAAACCGATCAATTTATTCTTAAAAGTGATGTAGCTGTCATGCCTAGTCGTAGCCCGTTTATCAAAGAACGGATTGAGATCCTATACGAAGGCGATACATTAGAAGAGATATATGCTCAAGCAGAACAGATCGATATGTTAGAAGAGACGTTCAAAGTCATTTTTGTCAAAATTAACGATCTGGATTCAGATCACAAAATCGAATATCAAGAACGGCTGGGGATTGAACGTGAAATTGGCATGCGGATTCATGGCGAAGCCGATGTGAAAAATCCTCAACATACGTTTGGTATAGTGCCTTTTGGTGGACGCTGGTATTTAGGTCATTATTTCAAAAACGAAGCTGTCTGGTTCCACAATATGCGCAAACCACAAAATTATTCGATTGCTCTGAATACCCGGCTAGCTAGAGCGGCTGCAAATATTCTAGTTCCTAATCCAGTCGGTATTCAAGCGATTGATCCTTGCTGCGGCATCGGTACTGTACTTGTTGAAGCCTTGTCGATGGATATCAACATCGTCGGGCGTGATATCAACCCGCATATTGCTCAAGGTGCACGAGCAAATATCAAACATTTCGGCTTAAAAGGAGAAGTGACTTTAGGCGATATTGCTGATATTAACGAGCATTATGATGCGGCTATCGTGGATATGCCCTATAACTTATTTTCGACGACGACACCGGAAGAGCAATTAAGTATTCTCAAACATGCACGCCGAATCGCAGATAAAGTAGTTGTGATTACGATTGAAAATATAGATGAGATGATAGCAGAAGCTGGATTCTCGATTACAGATCGTGGTGAAGCCAAAAAAGGAGCCAAAGGCGTCTTTTCCCGTCAGGTTCTCGTCTGCCATTAATTCAATCCAAATAACAACATGTCAAAAGCATCTATAGCGTAAATCCCTATAGATGCTTTTTGTTTATTCATTTTATGAGCAGGCTTGTAATGCATATTTGCGGAATATCCAGCTTAATATTACTTCTAATACCGTGTATATCAATAATCCTATAATCACAGAATATACATTAGCCCATTCTAAATGATACTTTATAGCAATAAAGATATATATTACTGCTATCACAATCCATAATATATTCATTATTCTTTGCCATATTTTTGTAAACAATTGCTTCCTAGCAGGTTCGATGACAAGAGGACCTGATAATAGCAAAGCAAATGTTAATGGAATCGTCTCTCCTAAAGATGCTGTATCTATCCACATCACTACTAAAAAAGTAATTAAATAGAGACTATAATAACGCATACATCTGCTAACATTAAATAATATACTTTCTGTATCTTGATTATAATGTCTCGTCACAATACAACGCATAACAAGTGTACTCAACACAACGCATATACATACGCCAGAAAAAACACTAGCTCTATATCCACTTTCTGAATAAATACGTGTGTATCCTAACGCCATAACTAAACCTACAATGATTAAAATTAAACTTGTTTTCAAATAAGGTTTGATACGCATTGTTCCGCCTTTCTATTCATTCACATTATGTGGATTAGCGACTTCATTGGTTTTGCGTTCGATATGTTCGTCTTCCCCTAGATAAAAGCGGCGAATCGGATTGATATCATCATCTAACTCATATACTAATGGAATACCTGTTGGGATATTGAGATCGGTTAACGTCTTCTCATCAATATCTTCCAAATATTTAATTAAAGCACGCAGAGTGTTGCCATGAGCGGCTATTAAAATATGTTCTTTTTTCTGAATCAAAGGAACAATACAATCATGCCAGAACTCGCCCACTCGATCTACCGTGTCTTTGAGACTTTCACCATAAGGAATCTGATCGTCTGGAATCTGGTTATATCGCATCTCAAGACGAGGACTGCGTGGATCATCTTTTTTTAACAATGGAGGACGTACGGTTAGACTGCGTCGCCAAAGATGAAGTTGTTCTTCTCCATATTTCTCAGCAGTATCTATTTTGCTTAATCCTTGCAAAGCTCCATAATGACGTTCATTTAATTTCCAAGACTTTTGTTCAGGAATCCAAAGCAAATCCAATTCGTCTAATATGTAATGCATCGTCTGAATAGAACGTTTGAGTACAGAAGCAAAAGCGATATCAAATGTATACCCTGCTTCTTTAATTAATCGACCAGCTATTCTAGCTTCTTCTATTCCATGGTCACTAAGCGCAACATCGGTCCAGCCTGTAAATAAATTCTGCTGATTATATACACTTTCTCCATGACGAACGAGAATGATTTTGTACATGAGTCGTTGCTCCTTTTCTTCTACTGCTTCTAATGGAGAAGTATCTATACTTCTTTAACCCACATTATGCTTTTAAAGAACCATTTGCAACAAACGCGCTTTGCGACCATTTTAATGTACGCAATAAGGGTGAGAAAGTGATAGAATAAAACAGATTTATACGGTTACATGATTAGGGGGAAATGAAGATGATACCAACCAATATGACAGAACAAGTTATACATACGCGTACTAAATTACGCAAAGAAACGCTTATTTCAGTATTAGATGAATTTGATAGCAAGATTATGATATTAAGCCCAACCAAAAGAGCTGAGAAATATCGCAAAATGAGTGCTACTGCTTTTTCCTTTTTTCGTGGAAGCTCGTATCTGTTTTACTTTGATGCGACAAGACATTATTTCCCTTACCATACGTCAACCGAACGTCCTACATGGATTCAAGGTGATTTACATTTTGAGAACTTTGGAGCGTTTCGCAATGAATCGAAGCAGATTGTCTATGATGTAAATGATTTTGATGAAGGATATATCGGGTCTTATCTATATGACGTATTACGAATGTCGGTTAGTATAGCGTTGGTAGGCAGACAGCTACAATATACGGATGACCAACAATTGCATCTTTTAGAGCATTATATCAAAGGCTACCATAAGCAAATCACCTGTTTTGTTGAAGACAAAGATGATCCCGCTAAATTTGTGATGGACGAAAATAAAGCTAAAGGCCCTGTACGTAAGTTATTACGCAAGTTAGAAAAGCGCCGTAACGGTCATTTTCTTGAAAAAGTAACAGCGGTTATGCAAAGCGATCGGGTATTTCAAGAAACAGCTGAACTGGTTGTGCCTTCAGAGCAAGAACAATCTTTACTTGAGCAAGCATGGGCATTTTATCAACAGACATTGGTCTGTCATCAAGGTGAAGCCGATCATTATCGGATTAAAGATATTGCGATTAAGCATGGTTCAGGTACAGCTTCGATTGGACTTGATCGGTATTATGTATTGATCGAAGGTGGACTGAGCGTAGAAGGCGAAGACGATGCTGTTTTGGAAGTCAAAGAAGTTCGCACACCGGTTCCTGCTTATTTCTTACCCTATGCTGAATCGTTCTGGCAGATATTCAGTCATCAAGGCAAACGGGTAACGACGACTCAACAAGCGATGCATCACAAGGCTGATCCTTATCTTGGATTTCTGACATTAGATGGACGAGACTTCTATGTACGGGAACGTTCTCCTTACAAAAAGCGTCTCAAACTAGAGGATATCGAAACAATAGAAGATATGGAAAGTGTACTGAGTACGATGGCTAAATTAACTGCCAAAATGCATGCTCGCGCAGATGCCGATGTAAATAAAGGCATCTTACCCTATCATAGTGAAAAAGAAATTCTAAAAGCGATGGGACGCAAACCGGACGCCTTTGTACAACATATTTCGCGTTGGGCTTTTGCTTATGCCGATCAGGTAGAGAAAGATTATGCTATTTTCTGCGAATGGGCTCAGACATTTCAACCGGAATAAATGATAACATCATCTATAAAAGGGACAGTTCATCCTCAAGAGGAGTCTGTCCCTTTTTGGGTTGGTTCATATGACTTCCATTTAAATAATCCGATTGATTATGAATAGATCACTCGATCGGCATCACTCAGTACATGTTGTGTCTCCAGATACTCTCTACTTTCCAATACAAGACGACGAATACGTTCTAGATCCACACCTACCAATTGACCATGTTGCTTCATCAGTCGTCCACCAACAAATACAGTATCGACATTCGATGGATTGGTACATTGAACGACTGCACCTATGGGATCAATCACTGGAAATAGATTGAGATCGGTATTTAGATTCGAGGTACTAATCATAATGATATCCGCTTGTTTTCCGGGTGTTAGTTGACCAATCTGATCTTCTAACTTCAATGCTCTGGCTCCGCCTACAGTAGCAAATTGAAGAACTTGAGCAGATAACAGATTTAACTCACCTGGCATATTGCCACTATTCAGAATCTCTTCATTTACACGCGCACGTTCAGCCTGTAACATAAATTTCATTTGCGCAAATAAATCGCCACCTGTTGAAGTGACCACATCTACTCCTAATGATGGCATCCCGCCTTGTTCCAAGAAAAATCCAGTCGCTGGATATCCATGTCCCATCATCATCTCTACTTCTGGAGTGACCGACAACGATGCTCCTGCATCAGCAAGCATTTTGTATTCTTCGGTATGCATTTTGTTACCATGTACCATATTCAAATCTGATCCAAGTAAGCCTGCTTCATACAGCTTGGTGACGGAACGATCGGCAGCTCCCCAGTTGCCAAATCCGATATGCATCGAACAGATGGCATCTAATTGACGAGCAATCCCAATCTCTGCAACTGTAGTCTCCCAGTGGCTAAATTCAGGACCACGAATTGCAAGCCCCATCGTCAGTAATTGATCACGTGAAGAGAAATATTGCTTTTTCACTCGCTCGGCATCCTCGATCATTAAGCGACTTTCACGATTCCAATACGCTGTCTCTCCAGATACACCCAGTGCAAATACAGATCGAATCCCTGACTCTTGCAATCCACGTATTAATTCATCGGTATGTTCTCGAGAGTAAGGCATACTCCAATCCAGTACAGTCGTCACACCCGAATAGAGCGCTTCCAATGAACCTAGTAAGTTCGCAATATAACTATCTTGTGGACGCAATCGACTTCCGAGTCCACCATAGTATAGATTTTGCAAATAAACAGGTAGTGACCAATTCGTTCCGGCTGTACGCACAAGCGATTCCCACATATGACGATGCGTATCGACTAAGCCAGGCATGATAATTTGACCTGTAGCATCAATAACATGATAAGCGGATTCATCCACTTGTAGATTAGTTCCTATCGCTTCAATCGTTGAACCAGTAATCACCACATCTGCTTGTTTTAAGTTACCGATCTGATCATCCAGCGACAACACCGTACCCTTTTTTAAAATGTACCCTTTCTTCTCCATCTTTAATTCCTCCTTTTACCTTTTTTAAGAATAAATAGATGTTCTTTCTTTATCATACCTCTTTCTTGCATTCAACTCAATAAAAGGAAGTTACTTAACTTTATAAAGTATTATTGATGATGTGAATAAAGGTGAGTAATACAACAAAAAAGCCTTCACCGTTTATAGGCGAAGACTTTTGAAGTTGGCTAGTCAACAGTCATTTTATTTCACAGAACCGCGGGTAACTCCACTGATAATCCATTTTTGAGCAAATAGATAAATAATAATCATCGGCAACATCGCTAACAGATACGATGCAAAAGCTAGATTATAATCGGTATTGAATTGCCCTTGGAAAATATATTGCACTAGCGGTAGTGTATACATATTCTGATCACTAACAATAATCAATGGCAATAGGAAATCATTATACGTCGACAAACAGACGAGAATCCCTACAGTTGCATTAATCGGTGCCATCAATGGGAAAATAATGCGCCAGAATGTACCCCAAGTGGTCGCTCCATCGACCGTTGCTGCTTCTTCAAGTACAGCCGGTATCGAACGAATATACCCTACATATACAAATACGTTAAATGCCAGAGCATATACCGTATGCAAGATCGTCAGTCCCACCAGATTGGTCATATGTAGCGAAGATGTTAATTTAACAATCGGCAACATAATAATCGGAAATGGAATAAACATCGCACTCACAAAGTAGAAATATAACCCTTTAAAAAACTTGCGATCCATATTACGCCCGATCGCATAAGCCACCATCGAGTTGGTTAATAGGGTCAAAATAACAGTCGCTGTCGTGACTAATGCACTGTTACGAAACGCTTGGAAAAAGTTCGTCAATTCTATCGCACTTGCAAAATTATCAAATCGCCATGTGGTGGGTAATCCGAATAATGATTGAGACATTTGCTGTGGATCTTTGAGCGCAATCGTGATCGCCATATATAAAGGGAAAAGAACCACGATCGTACCGAGAGCGATAAGAATATTAACAGTCCAGTTGGTACGTTTATGTGTTTCCATTACATATCCATCTCCCTTCTTTGCAGGAATCGGATCTGAAGAATAGAGATGACTGCGATAACGATAAAGTAAATGACCGAGTTCGCTGATTGATACGCAAATTCGCCGCCTTCAAACCCACCGGTATAGATTAAGAATGAAATCGATTGTGTCGCACGACCCGGTCCACCATTGGTCAAAGCTACGATCTGATCAAACACCATCAATGCATTCTTCATCGCTAATACCATATTGATCGTAAAAAATGGAGCAATTAGTGGAAACGTGATACTCCAGAATTCACGCCATTTGCCTGCGCCGTCCAGACTGGAAGCCTCATACAGATCACCCGGAATCGTCTGTAATCCTGCTAGATAAAGAATCGTATTCAGAGCAATCCCTTGCCATACTGCAACAATAACGATCCCGATCCAAGCCAGACTTTCGTTACCAAGTATATTTGTCGATAACGCATTGATTCCGAGTGATTGTCCCCATACTGTAAATACATTAGAGAATAGGTAATTAAATATGTAACCCACGATCAATACACTCAAAATATTAGGTAAAAAATATACCCCTCTAAAAAAATTACGGAATTTGATACGTGAGTTCAATCCAACAGCAATCAATAAGCTGAAGATGTTAATAAAAATCGTTACAACTACCGCATATTTAATCGTAAACCAGTAAGCTTCACCCACAACATTATCTGTAAATAAACTGACGTAATTGCGAAAACCTACAAAATCATATTCTTTACCAAAACCGTTCCAGTTGGTAAACGAATAAAAGATCCCTTGAATCGCAGGTAAAGTTAGAAATAAGAAAAACAACAATACCGCAGGAATCGTCATCCAATAATAAGTCGCCATGCGTTTGGTAGACATCAGATCACTCCTTCCATTTCTCGATTAGCTTGCTCTTCGTGCCGCTACTTTATCCCACTCTTTATCCAGTGTGCCGAGGAAGCCATTAATATCTTTATTTTGCAAAAAGGCTTGTACAGTTGGATTCAATTGAACAGCGCTTGGAATATAGTGATCGACAAAATCGACAATCTTACCCTGTTCAAAATAAGGCAGTAATTCCGCGACACTCTCATCTTTTTGCTGTACACCGTTCACAGCCGAGAACAAGTTTTGCTGGTCAATATATTGTTGGCTATTTTCTTTTTGCAATAAGAACGAAATAAATTCTTTGGCTTGTTCAGGATGTTCGGTCTGATTTGAAATCGCCAGTAATGTATCAATCCCTGCGGTCAATTTATTTTTGGATTCATCGTTACTACCGGGTAGTGGGAAAAATCCTAATTTAATATCTGGATTGACTTTGCGAATCTCAGAGATCGCCCAGCTTCCTTGAATATACATCGCCGCTTCGCCATTACCAAAAGCACGATTACCATCCGAATATGCTTTACCAAAATTATCATTATGACCGTAATTAAGTAATTCCAACTGTTTTTTAGCGACTTCTTGATACGCTTGGACAAATGTCGTTTTGTTTTCACGACGCTCTTTGTAGAAGTCTGTACCGACTAATGTACCGCCCATCGCATTGAAAGGTAAATTGGTCTGCCAATCGTCTTTGTAGGTGAAATAAAAAGGAATGGTTCCTCCTGCTTTCGCTTTTTTAGCTGTAGCAATCAGTTGATCCCATGTTTTGGGTACAGATAACCCTAGCTTTTTGAAAATATCTTTATTGTAGATGATACCGTTTGCATTTAACGCAAAAGGAACCCCTGTCACTTGATCCATACCTGTAACGTCTTTGAGCATTTGTGCATATTTCGGATCAATATTTTGCAATAACGAATCGCCCGTTAGATCCATAAAAATATCACTTTTAGCGAGTAACGAATATGTATCAGTAGCACCCAAACCCACAATATCAGGAATATCATTTTTGACGACTCGTGTTTTGAGTACCGTCTCTGCATCAGGTGGATTCACTTGAGACACATGAATATCCGGATGTTCTTGATTGAACTTGGTAATCAGTTCATCGAAGCTAGCTTTAGCCTCCGGCTTATTTTGGAAAAATTCGAGTTGTACAACTCCATCCTTGGTTCCACTGTTATTCAGACCACAAGCGGATAATATACCACTTAGCAATAGCCCGATCAGCAACATACTCCCCCATCTTTTCATTTACTCATTCCCTCCTCAAACTCTTTTACTTGCATAAACAATATAAACAAAAAATACCCTATTCCGACAAAAAGGAAACGATTTCAACAAATTTATACCCTATTTTAATCCTTTTAAAAGCCTAAAAAGCATAGTCTCAAAAAAATAATACCCATTTTTGACACCTTTTCTTATCAAATACAGTATGTAGATATATAAAAATAGTTATAAAGGTGGAGAGTATATAAAAAATAATTACGCCTAAAGTTGTATTTACCTCCATTCTTTCAACTTTATAGATAAAAGATAGAGACTATCCCGTTTATGTGGTATTTATCTTTTGATCCCAATTCATATGCACTTAAGATATAAAGTGCTGGAGGTAATACGTATGAACCTAACAACAACAGATCAAAATCCGATCATTCATTCTTTTTTGAGTATTCCAAGTCATAAGCAGCTGTTGGAACAAGCCATATACTATCCAACTGAACCTAATAAACAAAAGCTTAATCAAGCATTTCAACTGTTCTTTTTAGAAGCTCGCTTCACTTCTTATATCGCTTCTCTGATTCATTTCAGTGCGATCAATTATGATAAAAAAAATCGCCTGTATAAAGATCGACATCAACTGATTATTGACCACAGCGAAAATAAAGATCATACCTATACTTCACGAATACCTGCTGATACAGATACATATCATTTTGCAGAACGTAATTTACAACAAGTGATTACCGAAAAAAAGATGTATGAAGCGATTCAGCAACTCACAGATCGAGAGCAACGTATTCTTTGTTATCTTTATATTTATGAAATGACCGAGAAAGAAATATCGTCTCAACTTCAGGTGACTCAACAAGCGATTTCCAAAACCAAACGATTAGCCATCAAAAAATTACAAACGTATCTTCATTGTCCAAGTTAGAAAAAGTTATAAAGAAGGTAGGTTAGAAGGAGGAATAACTATGGCACATGCTCTACTATCATTAATTCAAAAAGCTAAAAACGAAGATGAAGAAGCAATTCTATTTCTAATCCAAAAATTTTCGCCTAAGATTATGCGCTCATTACAGCAAACCACATATCAAGAACAAGAAGATCTACAACAAGAAATCCATCTCAAAATTATCGAAGCTGTTCGCAAATACGATCTTGAACATATCCCGGATATTTGGAATTTTATTAATCCTGACGATTTCTCAGCACGTCCAATGTCTTCTTAATATGTGAATACACCAAAAAGCCAGAGTCGTATACGCTCTAGCTTTCTGTGTATGCTTATAGAACCTTTTATCCGATCGATTGCGGAGCAAGTGGTTCTTTGTAAAAGGTAAGTCGGTTTTTACCGGAACGTTTGGATTGATATAAGGCTTGATCTGCCATACGAATAATCTCGATTGGATTATCGCTGTCATGCGGATAGACGGCTCCGCCGATACTACATCCGATATTCACCTTTTCATATTCCACGATAAATGGTTTGTTCAGGCTACGAATAATCTCATTTGCATAGATTTCAGCTTCTTTTTCGATATTTAATCCAGAAGGATCGGTATGCAGAACCACTAGAAATTCATCGCCACCCAGACGAACAGTAATATCATGTTCACGTTTTAACTGGCTGAGACGTTGAGCTACTTTTTGCAGTAAAATATCGCCACTCTGGTGACCTAACGTATCGTTTACTTTTTTGAATCCATCTAAATCAATATAAAGAAAAGACAGACACGGTTGTTGCTCAGGATCTTCAAACGCATCTTCTAAATACGTTTCTAATGCATTCCGATTCGGTAGCCCAGTTAGATGATCATAATGAGCTAGACTTTGCATATTGCCAAGCTCGACTTCTTTTTGACTTAACGAAGTGACCATCGTCTGCAAAGAAGAAGATAACATTTCAATATCACTAAAACTTTTACGAGAAGGTATATCGACTTCTTCTCCACATGCTAGTCGATCCGCAGTATGCGTTAATTCACGAATAGGTAGCGAAATACGCTGTGCTAACCACCAACCGATTAATGCAAATACTACGGCGGCAACAACGGTAATCCAGATATTAAAATGCATTAATTCAGATACAGAAGCCAAAGCTGTAGATTCAGGCTGTCTCACAATAACCGTCCAACCCAATCCAGGATAGTCTAAATATCCATCTCCATAGGCATATCCTGTTAAATAGGTATTACCATCAGGCCACTTTTCCAACTCCCAACCATCTTTTTGTAATTGGGCTTTAGCTATACTTTTTAACGGTAGTGGCTTACCTACCATCTCACGTGGACCAAGTAGAACGGTCTGATCTTTTTTACTGACAATCAGCATATCTACATTCTGGCCTGCCCATTTACTCGGTAATAATACACTTTGTTGTACTTCTTTGGCCCATGCCCAGCTCATATGTGCAGCTAGTACACCAATGGTCTGTTGTTGGCTATTTTTGATCGGTAAGCTTACATCAACAAATTGTAGCGGTTCTCCAGTTGGATTAGGCAGTAATTTGGCAAGTAATACAGCATCATGCACATCACCGATAAATTTGCCTTGAATACCTTCTTTAAATACAGGACGCTCTGACAGATCTTTGCCTAACAAAATCCCATCGGTCGCTGCTAATACTTTTCCTTTAGTATCGGTATATCCAATCCATGAGAATGATGGAAAGTGTGATTTCAATTGATCTAACATTTGTTGAATATTTTCGACATTTTGATTATTTTCAAAAACAGGCAAGCTTCCCAATAATTCCACTTCACCTGATCTAGACCACATAAAGTTATCTAACTTATCTGCTGTCTGATACGCTGTTCCTGCTAGAGATTCCCCAATCTCATTTTTAATACTTTGTGAAGAATAATAATTAATTGTCGTGCTAAGTGTAAAAGATAACAATAAAGACAGTGCAATAAATGTAACAATAAGCGCAGTTCTTAATTTGACAGACACCGACATTTCCCCCGAAAATTCGACTTTACTATTACTATCGGTTTCTGTTAACAGAGAGTTTAATTATTTTTATTTGTAAATTAATGTCGAATTAGTTATATATTTAAATATACATATAGCAAAAGACTAACCTTTTGAGTTAGCCTTTTACATGTGCTTATTCCCGTTTTTGACGCCTAGCCTCGGCGGTTCTAAATACTTTTCCTTCATCCCTTGCTCCAATAACAATAATCTCTACAATTTCAATTTCATCATTTTGCGAAACTTTAAATATTAAACGAACTCCCAATTTATCATATTTTAGCTCTTTCATACCTGCTAGATTGGAATAACTATTATTATGTAGAGGCTTTCCAATTTCAGAGCCTCTTTCTTCTAAACGTTTTTGAGCAACATCTACCCACTGCTTTAAATTCCCATCTAAACGACGATAATCTTTGGCAGCTTCTTCCCAAAATTCAACTTTAGCCATTAATCAAATAACTCCTCATCGCTTCGATTTGCATAAGGGTTATCTGTTAGATCTGTATTCACAACTTCTTTAGCAGGTATTAATATCGAATTCCCATTTTGCACACGTTGAGAAGTATGAGCATATAATAATTCACTTTCAAGTTGCTGATTTCGTTCAATAATTTCTTTGTAACTTTGAACATCTAAGATAACTGCACTTGGTTCATTATTAGATAATATATATATAGGTTCGTGAGTTTCTCTTACTTCTTTGATCACTTTATTAAAATTAGCACGAACTTTAGTAATAGATTCTGTACGTACATTCAAAACTTTATACATAATTACAACCTCCTTTGACTACTATTATCATACGTTCAAAAAGGCTTTTATTCAAGCTTTAATAAGAGCCTTTATTTAATTAAAAAAAGACTAACCTTTTGAGTTAGCCTTTTCCTTTTACCACCAATTTATATGCTCGTGCATTTTTTTTACTTAATCGCACTTAATACATCAAGCAACATCTGCTTAAACAACGGACGATCAATCTTTTCACAGACGCGTACATTTGGTGTCTGTCCTAGTCGTCCATTGATATCCACTACACTGTATCCGCGTGTCCATTCGCCTTTGGTTTCTACATCAACAAAATACGTATGGCTTTCTGTCATGACTGCTTCATTAGCGGCTACAGCCATCAGTAATGTATCAGGATGAGTTGTACCATTTAGACGATGTACTTCTTTATTAAATGTCATCACGACTTGATTGACTGCTTTGAAAAAGTCCGCTCCGGCAGTACCCAACGCAGCAATCTCTGCATGATCGTCATCATCCATCAGAGAATAACCGGTACACATTTCCCAACCAACCATGGTTGTTGGAATCCCTGAACGTAGAACAATATGAGCTGCTTCCGGATCGACATAGAAGTTATATTCAGCCGCTGGTGTAATATTCCCGAGTGCATTATTCGTTCCACCCATTACATATAAATGAGGGATTTTCGGAACAATTGTTGGATCTTTCTGAATCGCCATCGCAATATTGGTTAGTGGCGCGATCGCTAGTAAATGGATTTCACCAGGGTACTTATGTACACTTTCGATAAGAAAATCAACTGCATGTCCATCCGCTGGACGTTGGATTGCTGGAGGGAAGTTCGCTCCTCCCATGCCATCGCTACCATGCACATCTTCTACAGTCCGATGCTGTTCTTGATTCCATGTCGTCATTAGTGGACGCTCGCAACCTTTGTAGACAGGAATCTGCCCGTCTACTCCACCTTTACCTGCGACTTGAATCGTATAGAGTGCATTTTCGACTTCCTGATCAAATTGTACATTCCCACCTGTCATCATAATGCCTTGTACATCAAAATGATGAAGTGCTGTCAAAATAGCGATCGTGTCATCACCAGCAGTATCGGTATCTATAATCGCTTTGCGTAATGTTGTCATAATGGTTCCACGTCCTTATGATTTCTTTAGATTCTAAGCTACTGTGTTTATTTCAACCATTCCGAGAAAAATTGACGATACCCTTCTTTCATAATCGAACTGGAAAACGTATCAAACGCATAATCCCGATTATCTTGTGAAAATTGGCGTGGAGAGGCTGCTGCCATATTCACCAGTTCAAACCAATTGCGCTCATTCCCTGCAAAAGCATGGGTCGAACTAATATGGTCATAACAAGGATGTTCTGGTTTGACTACAATTTTGCCCATCGCTAATGCTTCAGTAAGCGGCATCGCAAATGTATCAAATTTAGAACAGCTCCAATACACTTTACTCGAATTCATCAATTGGAAAATCTCATCTTGCGATAAAGCAAACCGTAAGTGAATATTAGATGGAATATCATATTTCTGCATACTTTCACGATAACGTTCGCCACCAAATACCATAAATACTTCTTTGTCTGGATTCTGACGAGCATACTTGAGTACCAGATCAGGACGGCGATTTTCTTCATCTCGTCCAATCCACAAGATTCGATTTTCTACCACTTGTGAAGGATCGAAATGTTTGTTTGCCAGCGTTTCGCTAAATCCTATTGGAATCACATCGACATCATGAATATTGAATTGTGAAGCTAACTGTCGTTTGAGAAAAGGAGTCTGTACTACGGCTTTATCGACCATATTATAAAAAGGTTTCATCATCTCGTATCCTGTTAGCGCAGGATCAGGGAAACTATGTGGAAACAGTACACTTTTCGGCAAAAACATTTTTAAATACGTAAAGCCAGACACCGTATAAATAACATGCTCAATCTGTTCTTTATGGATCTGATCTAATACAATATCGTAGTTCACCAGATCACTCTTCTCGTGTTCATACCCGGGAAGCCAATCATATCCGCTCACATGACGCTCTGGTGAAATAAAGACGATCTCTACGCCTAATTCTCGTCCTAATGCTTGTAATCGTTCTGCAAACACACGTGGCCCTTGATTCTCACTAAATTGAATTTTGCGCATAAGCAGTCCAACTTTTTGCATACTATTCCTCCAAAGAAATCTCTATTATTTTTCGTTATTTGCGTCTATTGTGTTGTAGTGTGTATATTCTAAATATACCTTTAAATGATGAAAAGAGGAACCTTGACCGCTTTGAATACGTATGTAATCTCATAAGCAACACACTTTGGAGGGAACGCTATGTATAGTCGTAAAAGTAATCTAGTCAGTTTATTGTTATGTATTTTCTTCGGATATTTAGGGATACATCGTTTTTATGTAGGTAAAGTCGGAACAGGGCTTTTGATGTTATTTACAGCGGGTCTGGGCGGGGTCTGGGTCATTATTGATATCATTATTATTATCTTAGGCAAATTCCGTGATAAAGAAGGATACCGATTAAAATTCTAAATGTAACAACCAAAACTCGACAGTCTTTAGAGCTGTCGAGTTTTTATGTGCCTTTTTATTCTAGAATTCAGGAAGAAGTGAATACCTGATGATGAGTATAAAAATCTAAAATCGTTTGCTGTGCAGGCTTCCCATATACACCGTACCCATTGTCAGTCAGAGCTTCTGCTTCTGGATATAGTTCTGCGCTCCAATCCCACAACCCGAATCCACGCACCCAATCCCGTTGTTGTACATGAGAGAACATTTCTTTGTAAAAGTTCTGCTGTTCTTCTACATTCACTTCGCCATCCCATGACCAATCATTTGGAATATGCGCTGAACCGGTACGACTTGGACAACCTGCTTCGACAAAGAAAAAAGGTTTGTTGTAACGGGTAACCACTGCTTCAATCCGATCTAATTGTTGCTCCCAGTGCCCTAACGGATAATATCCACTGGATGATATCACATCGACTGCATCCCACCAGGTGATTCGATCTTCTTGATATTTATCTGCATTGTACGAGATCTTTCCGGTATAAACTGTTCGTACCTCTGCAATCAATTGCCGCCATTCCTCTGCACGACGATCAGACTGCACCATTTCACAACCGACAACCAACATTTCACAATTCGTCTGCTGTGCAATACGAGCATAATGTAATTGATACTCGGTATAACTAGCAAACCATTCATGCCATTTCGGTTCACAAGGCACATCATGATCAAAAAAGTTAATATGAGCACGCCATGTTCCATCTGCACAATTCACAGTTGGTTTGAGAATTACTTTTAATCCTAGTGAATACGCATATTCGATCATATCGATCAGTTCATCATTATCGACCATATGTCGACCTTGATAATCAATTGTTGTCGCTTGCGGATGATCTTGTAGCGCAGCCAGTGCAATAATTACATATTCACTCCCTGTATGCTGTTGCATCAATTGAAGAGATTGCTTGGCTTCAGGGGTACGGAAGACTCCTTTGCCGCTCATCCAGCCGAAAGTAAATCCTTTGATGTAAGGAAGTTGCATACGTATATCGCATCCTTTTTAGCAGAGTATAGTTATCTATAAATAGTTATTTAACAGAACCTTGAGCGAATCCATTATAAATGTATTTTTGCAAAGCGATAAAAACGATCACTGTCGGGATAATCGCAATCATAATCCCTGCGCTAATGACTTCCCATTGTGATCCATACGGGCCTTTAAATTTAAATAAAGCTGTTGATATCACTTGCAGACTCGTTTTGGGCATATACAGAAATGGAGTATAAAAGTCATTGTAGATATTTACGCCTTTGACAATAATCACAGTAACGATAGCAGGCTTAAGCAGGGGTAGAACGATTTTCCAATAAATTGTGAAGTATGAAGCTCCATCTAACATCGCTGATTCATCCAACGCTTGTGGAATCGAATCGAGAAATTGTAGAAAAATATAAACCGCTATAATATCAGTTCCTAAATACAACACGATCGGTGCCAGACGGGTATTGAATAACTCTAACGAGTTGATAATCTGAAAAGTAGCTACCTGTGTGGTCACACTTGGGATCAGAGTCGCTAACAGAAATGCTCCGACCAGTAATTTGCTACCACGGAACTTAAAGCGATTAAGTACATAAGCCACCATCGAACCAGTCAACGTAGCTCCAACAATAGAAATCACGAGAATAATCGTTGTATTCAAAAAACCAACTAACATATTTCCATCTACAAACGCTTTAATATAATTAGCAAAGTTAAACCAGTTGGTGGGCGGTGCGAGTGGACTGGTCTGAGTATATTCTGTACCTACTTTAAAAGAAGCAAAAAAGATAACCACAATCGGTAATAGAGCTGCAATCGTTCCTAGAATCAGACTGATATATTTGATCGAAGATAAAAAAGTTCGCTTGAATACATACATTAGGCTTTCTCCTCCTCAATCAACAGACGCTGAATCAGTGTGACAATCACGACGATCAACAACAATACAACAGCCATCGCTGAAGCCAAACCGACTTTGCTGTATTTGAACGCCAAGTCCACCGTCTGAATAACAAAGGTTTCACTACCATTCGAACCGCCGGTCATAATGTATGGAATATCAAAAGCACTGATTGCTCCACTGACCGCTAGAATTAAGTTCAATTGCAGAATTTTTTTGATACTCGGTAAAATGATATGCATAAATTGATGCCAGCGATTGGCTCCATCAATATCGGAAGCTTCATAGATATCTTTGGAGATCGAGGAGATGGCACCGAGAAAAATAATAAAGTTAAATCCCATATACCGCCAGATCGAAGCACCTGCAAGCGAAATATTGATAATGCCCGGATTACCAAGCCACAACTGAATATAACTACCAAGACCTAGCGCATGTAGCACAGTATCGAATGTGCCATCTGGCTTGAAAAAGAATAAAAATACAAAACCTATTGCGACCCCATTCAGTAATGAGGGTAAAAACAATACACCTTTAAAAAAGTTTTTGAATCGTACATTAAAGCTAAGTATAGTTGCAAAATAAAGAGCTAATGCCATCTGTACAAAGGTAGCAAAAAAGTAGTACAAACTCACTTTGAAGACAGCGAAGTATTCGGGATCGGTAAAGATCGTTTTATAATTTTTAAGACCTACATAATCTAAATGCTTGCTAAAACCGTTCCAATCGGTAAAGCTATACTTCACCATATTCACCACAGGTAAATAGGCAAAAGTAACCAGCAAAATAATAGGAACAATCGAAAATGCGAATATAATAAGCTTTCTTTGATTGCTATAACTCCAGTTCGATAACTTCCACATCCTATATCCTCCTGTTCCTATAAGCCATGTGACTATATCCGAGTGTTGTCTGCGTACATGGATCATCCTCGAATATAGCAACATGCTTTATTGATATCACCACAGCGAACAGACTTTTTTTCTATATGCTGTCGATACGCTGTATATTGTCACGAAGAAAATGTACTGACGATTACTTGGCTACTTCTGCACGAGCTGCAACCCACTTATCATTCAAATCTTTCATAATGTCATCAAATGTTTCTTTTTTATACAGTGCTGCTTCAATAATTCGTTTTTTGAAATCAGGTTGCCATAGACCAATTTCGCCTTCTTTGTCGATCTTATCCACCAGACCTTCTTCACCCGCTTTGGCAGGAGTCTGAGCTTCAAAAGTAATATCTGTTCCTTCGTACTCTTTCAATGTAGGTGGCAATTCTGCGCCAATCACTGGACTTACGCCCCCCACTTGTTCTGTTGCATAATTCGATTCATTGGTGAACCAATCCACCCATGCTTTAGCAGCAGGTTTGTTCTCACTATTTACATTAATACCAATCGTATAATCGTCTGCTAATGGCACGATCACTTTATCTGCATTAGTAGGGAATGGCATAAATCCAATATCGTCTTTGTTCTCTGCTACCGATTTGATCTGATCAATTGCCCATGAACCGAGCACCATCGTAGCGATCTTGCCATTCGCTAGGTCTACTTTGGATGTTTCCCAATCGGTTGTTGTTGGGTCTTTCTCGATCAATCCTTGACTGGTGGCATCATACATCAATTTGTACAATTCATAATGAGGTTGTCCAGCCACAAAGTTATTATCTATCGTAGGTTGTGTGATGTTTACATAATCTGTTGTACCCGCCACAGTTGTTAAGTCTGATTCCCACTGGGTTAGCGCCCATCCAGAAGCATAATTGGTATACAACGGTACAGCGCTTGTTTTGGATTTGATCGTTGCTAGTGCTTTTAAGTATTGTTCCGGTGTACGCGGTGTTTCTGTGATGCCTGCTTCTTTGAACACTTTTTTATTGTAAATAATGCCTGAGAAATTGATGGCTACAGGAATACCATAGGCTTGACCATCTACAGCACGCTCTTCAAGCCCTTTATACTTTTTGCTTAATTCATCCATAGAACCTAAAGGCTCGAAAAAGTCTGGCAAATCAGAAATAGGAATACTGGTCGGAAGCAATAAAACGTCGCCATAATCTTTGGTATTGAGACGGATACTGATCTGACTCTCATAATCTGCTAATGCTTCAAAGTTTACATTCACGTTCGGGTATTTTTCTTTGAATTTGGCGGCATAATCTTTGAATACTGTATCTACAATATCTGTACGCTGTGTAATGACTGTAATATCCCCCGAAATATCTTCTGGATTCGTACTTGCTGTGCTAGATTCGCTTTTGGAGCCACATCCACTGACAAGAGCTACGGTTAACAAAGAAGCGACTGTGAGTTGGAACCATTTTTTAATTGCCATTACTTTTAATCTCCTTTACTTATTTTTTGTATTAAATAAAGTTATCGGTTAGGTTACAAAATACATGTTAGTATGGTAACGCTTTCTTGTCAATTACTTTATTTTGCCCTATTTTAATAGAATGTAAGGTTAATAACAGGTTTATTGTGTATCACAGGATAGAATATATAAGCTTAAAATAGGAGCTATACCTATATAGAACACGCAAAATACACAAAGTTAGCATGTTTATTGACAGTCTTCTTGAAAAAAACTAGTATTAATTGTTGAATGTTTTGTTATATTCTTTCTAAATATAAATAATAGATACTTTTATAAAGTTACCGATAAATTAGATATATTGATATTTTCTAAAAAGGGGCGTACCTATGAATCATAAAGTAACGATGAGGGATATCGCAGATCGCTTGAATATCAGTAGTGTGACCGTATCCAAAGCGCTTGGAGATAAAGACGGAGTTAGTGATAGTCTTAAAGAAAAGATCAAACAAGTAGCTGAAGAAATGGGCTACCGCTATAATACAGCTGCCAAATCAATGAAAGATGGATTATCTTACAATATCGGGGTCATGATTCCTGAGCGATTTACAGGTACGAATCATTCCTTTTATTTTCGTATCTACAAATACATTGCAAAGATCCTTGAACAAGGTGGCTATTACGGCATTATGACCACTTTAGGCGAACATGAAGAATCGATGCTTACATTGCCAAGATTGTATTATGAACAAAAGATAGATGGTTTGATTATTTTGGGGCAGATTGGCAAGCCCTATATTGAAGCCATGCAAGAAATGCAATTACCCAAAATCTTTCTCGACTTCTATGATGAGCATGTAGAAATGGATGCTGTGGTTACCGATAACTTTTACGGTGCGTATGAGTTAACGAACTTGTTGATTCGAGGTGGTCATCGGGATATTGCGTATCTCGGTACTTTACACTCGACCAGTAGTATTCAAGACCGTTTTCTAGGATATTACAAATCGTTGTTGGAACATCGAATCCCTTTGCAACAACAATGGATATTGGATGACCGTGATGAAGATGGCGTTTATATTGATATTCAGTTACCTGATCCTATGCCAAGTGCGTTTGTCTGTAACTGCGATCAGGTCGCGCATAATCTAATTAACAAATTGCAGGACTTGGGTTACCATGTGCCTCAAGATTATTCTGTGACCGGCTTTGATAATGATATCTATGCCACATTAACCCGGCCCCCACTCACGACTGTTGAAGTCGATATCGAACGCATGGCAAAGTTAGCCGTACAGTCCATTTTGAAAAAAGTAAGTAATCCGTATTACACTTTCGGACGTGCACTTGTACCTGGTCGTGTAATTGAACGTGAATCAGCCATCGCTTTAACTAATGATGCAGACCACCAAGCCTAATAGAATAGTAGACAAATAAAAAAAGGAGCGTCTCAAAGACGTTCCTTTTTGGTCATTCAGATGAATGCTATATGATGTATATAAAGTCATTATTTATTTTATTTTACCTGCACGAATATCGTCGGTCATGCCTGGATAAGGTGCTTGTGCAACTACGTTTTGATTGTCTACGCCTGCATTTTCGATAAATGTAATATCGGCAAATTCAGGGACAACATATTTAGGATATGTTTCGTATTTTTCACGAGATTCTTCCATCAAAGCGATATGATCATTCTGGTAACATACTGTGATTTCTGGATGTTCGTGTACCCATTTAGGGAAGAAAATAATACCATGCATTCGTTTCTCAAGAGGCATAAAGTTCAGCGCTACGTCTGTACCTGTTGGTTCTGTCCAAGCTACTTTGTATACACCTTCTGTTAATTTCACCAAATCGACTTCTTGATCGCGAACCCAACGTCCAGCCACCATACCACTATGAATACGATAATCGATAGTATGATCATTTTTGATATAAATCTCATACTCCCAGCCGTTCTCATACGTATAAATCATATGACTTCCTACAAAGTTTTCCATTATACAGCACCTGCTTTCTAGAATTTGAATTCAAATATCATTCACTCTGTCTTGCAAACTGTTTTATAAAACATGTAAATATCAACATGTTTATTTTAACATCTTGATATGCTATGGTCAAATATACACAAATCTATATTTAAAGGGGATTATGATCGTGCGAGTATTGAAATATGCGATTCTAGGTTTATTATATCGTCAAGAATACAGTGGCTACGATATCACCAGTCAATTTAAAAAAGAAATCGGTCAATTCTGGAGTGCCAAACATAGTCAGATTTATCCAGAGCTTCGCAAGTTGGTGGACGAAGGTTTACTTCATTTTCGTACTCAGATTCAAGGGGAAAAGTTAGAAAAAAAAATGTATACGATCACTGAAGCTGGACGAAAAGAACTGCTAGAATGGGCGTTATCGCCAGAACCGTTGCCTGAAACAGAGAAAGATGCGTTTATGTTGAAAATGTATTTTATCCATACGTTATCACGAGAAGAAGCACGCATATTATTTGAAAATCAACTACAACAGCGCCAAGAGAAGCTGGTTCATTTAAAACAGGAATATGAGCAACTCATTCCTTTATTCGGCGAGGAAAATACATCTGGTGCTATGCATTTCGATCATCCTCATCTCGGACATTATCTCGTACTGACCAAAGCGATAGCACGTGAGCAAAGCTACGTAGAGTGGTTGAAACGCCATGTTCACTTGTTCTTATAAGAGATACTTTGAATACTTATAGACAGCTTAACCCAAAAAAAGACATCCATTAAGGATGCCTTTTTTGTATCTTTTACGTTGGTTGTATAGTAGTGAACTGTACTTCAAGATGTGCTTTGTTTAAAATTCTTCGTACTCTGCTGGATCTTGATCCCACAGGCGTTTGTTGTCTTTACTGAATGCTGAAATGGTACGCATTTGCTCTTCATTTAACTCAAAATCAAAAATGTTCAAGTTTTCCTGTTGATGCTCTAGTGAGCCAGCTTTCGGAATAGGTACAGCACCTAGCTGGGTATGCCAGCGTAGAATCACTTGAGTCGGTGTTTTGCCATAAGCGGTTGCGATTTCTTTGATACCTGCATCTTCAAGCACACTTTCTCCGCGCCCACGACCAAGCGGACTCCATGATTCAGTGATGATTTGATGTTTATCATTTGCAGCACGCTGTTCTGTCTGTTCGAAATACGGATGCAATTCTACTTGATTCAGCACGGGTGCTACACCGGTTTCAGCGATAATCCGTTCCAGATGTTCTGGCAAGAAATTACTAACGCCGATCGAACGGACATAACCGCGTTTTTGTGCTTCAATCATCGCTTGCCATGCTTCTACATATTTATCTACTTTCGGATTCGGCCAGTGAATAATATAAAGATCAAAATAATCCAGTCCGGTACGAAGTAGTGATTCTTCAATGGTGACTAATGCTTCGTCATACGCATGATGCCGTCCTGGTAATTTCGAGCAGACACGTAACTGATCACGAGGGACCGAGCTTTCACGTACCGCTTTACCCACAGCACCTTCATTTTCATAATTAAAAGCAGAATCAATCAGCCGATAACCCACTTCAATCCCCTGCTTGATCGATTCCACACCTTTGTGACCATTAAGCGAGTAAGTACCCAGCCCGATCGCTGGAATATCCAGTCCATCATTTAGCTTTTTCGTTGGAATATTCGTTTGCATATCAAAAGCCCTCCTCTTATTTGCTTCAATCATTATTTAAACCAATGAATAGGTTATAAACAATTCATCATTGAAGGGCATAGATAAAGGGCGTCTGATTGCGAACGATTTTCTACACGATCGACAGGTTTCAATTAGCGTTTAATTGCCTTCGTCCAGAAGCCACCATGAAATTCGCGCGGCTCCACCATAATTACAAAAGCTTTGGGATCGACAGACAGGATGGTCTTATACAGACTGTCCTGATTTTTGCGTTTGGCTAGAATCTCCATCACGATTCGGTCACCATCTCGTCCTTGTCCAAGCCATGAAGTGACACCATATCCTTTGTCTCGCAACACTTCGGCTAGACGTTGATTCGGTACATCGCTGATTACTTTGACGGTGATATAACCAAGAGCAATCTTTTCCTCAATCCAAGAACCGAGCAGGATACCGAGTCCATATCCAATTGCATATACCGTTAGACTTAGCGGTTGATCGAGATATTTGAGAACCAGATTAAGCCCCATAACATAGATAACGACTTCAACAATACTGATCGCCGATGCTATATATTTTTGTCCTTTAAGTGTAAGGATCGTTCTTAACGTATATGCCGTTACATATACAATCTGAATCAGAAAAATAAACATTAGAATTTTAAGCATAACATGCAAAAACACCTTTCTTCTCCAAAATAATCGTGTATGTCACTAACGATCTATAGATATTCAACCTCTACACTATCTCTTTCTATACATGGGATCAAGTGTCAATTAAAGGTCTTCCAAAAAGTCCATCTTTTTCCTCGCTATAAATCAGCTGATAAATGGCTATAAATTAACCGTATCTCCAACCTCATCATTTCTTTTTTATTATAAAATAAGAACATAAGCTCCCTTAAGTAACAAAATAAGGAAAACGTTATAAAGGAGAAATCATGATGCCACAGACTCTTTCATTATCCGAGCATTATCGTAAACAGCTCAAACAGATCGCCTGGCGTATCCAGTATCGGAATAAAGTACGTGCTCGTTCGGAGCAGCTGTCGATCCATACATGGTTAGAAACCCATGAGTATCACTCTTTTCCAGCAGAAGAATTTGATAGTCTGATAGCGGTTCAAGAACTGATTGATTCGTTACCTTTTGCTCAGGGAAAACAAATTATTCGAGGATTATACCTAGATCAGCAGACCGAAGCGCAATTAGCAGAGCAACTACAAATCAGTCAACAGGCGGTGAACCGATGGAAGCGCAAAAGCTTGCAGTATCTCTCTCAGAAGATCAGTTCGTAAATCTATTACACATGGTTCAACAACATGGTGATCAAGCGGCTATGTTGGAGCTACTTCATTATTACGAAGAAGACATGAAGCATCTGAGTAAATATCTACGTATGCCTTATGAAGATGCGATGCAGACGTTACGAACTGAATTGTTAGAACTGGTGACAACAGGATTAGCAGAATGATCTTCAGATTCAATCATGACGATATTTATCATTTTTCAAGCTATATTGCTATATGCAGTATCGAAAAATAGCCTTCTGTCCATCAATCAAACGGACAAAAGGCTATTTGATCTATTCATCATTTACAAAGACATAACGACGTTTTACTGGGGGTTCAATACTTCTTGTTCTACATCCTCAGGCCAGTGCAGAACCACACCTGCGTCTACCAACATCTCTTGATAACGACTGACATGTTCTGTTGATTCGTAGACTTCACGTGGTGTAATGCCCTGTTGGATCGCATACGCAGCTAGATAACCTGCGGATTCTCCAATATTCCATTCGACAGGATGCAGACGATAGCAACCGCCAGCAATCTGAGTCATGCCAATATTTTTGCAAGCAGGTAAAAGATTAGTCATACACACAGGAATTAATGATCCCAACGGAATCTCAAAAGGATAATTAGGAATATAGAACGTACGATGTGTTTTGACTGTTGGATGTAGATCAAGTGAATAACTTCCTACACCCACACTATCTTCATATCGCTTGATTCCTTCAGCCCCGCGTAACTCTTTACTCACATCATGTTCGGTAATCGTGTATAGCGCTTTGATACGGCGAGACTCACGAATATACGGTGCTTTGGCAAGCCCATCTGCTGTCCCTAAAATATCTCCACGCAAACGAATACCCGGGAAGCCTTTACCACCATCCAGACGTGGCGCTTCTGTCTGCAACCAGTATACTAATGAAAAAGTAAGCTGGCGGGCACTTTCTAGATTTTGCGTACGTTCATAGATCGGTACACCTGTCACTGCTCCTGCATAATAATCATTTTGCGCCCAATTGAGTAGACTGACTTCTTGAATCTGTGAACGAAGTGGTTCTTCCCAAATAGCTGGATCGATAATACGGCGATAATCCCATAATGAAGTCACACCTTGATCGTTAGGGAACAACGTGAACTCTTTTAACTTGGTTGTATCGTTCGCATCAGAAGCATACCAGCTTAAGATAGGAAAACGGGAAAAAGAAGGCATATATTCACGCCAGTAGTCATATTCTGCTGGCTTTTCAATCGTGAAATCTGCTCCTTCCACATAATCCACAGCGGCTACATGAGTGATCGACTGCATATCTAGCGGATCAGCATGTTCTAGCGCATGCGGTTCATCGGTATCTGACTTCGCTTCTGCTCCGCTGACATACTCTGTTCCAGACTGCTCTAGAAGGTCTCCTTCTTCTGTAGCATCCAGATAATATTGACCGATTAACTGTGTATATTGACCGACTGATCCGGTTACTTGGGTATGACTAACCGTGACCGATACAATACGATCATACTCTGTTGCTACTTCAACGGGCACCGTATGATATAGCACTTGGATACGCTGAGTATGGATATACGGCGACATCATTTCTTGTAATACATCTAGTGCAATCTTAGGTTCATGCGCTAATCGACTCACCCATCCATTGCCCGGATTTAAAATTGGGTTATTACGTGCTTCCTCTATTAACGGATAATTCCGACGATAATAGTCGCGTACCCGTTCACGAAATTCACGAAATGTAGCGGTTGCTCCTGTACGTTCTATCCAGCGATGTTCATCGGGCGGAACAGCTTGTGATGTAAGCTGTCCACCTAACCAGTCTGTCGGTTCTGTTAAGGTTATAGTCAATCCTTGCTTCGCAGCGGCAAGAGCTGCCATACAGCCTCCTAGACCGCCACCGATTACTACCACATCTGTTTGTTTTATTTGTTCTGTCATTGTTGTTCTCCTTTGTGATCTTTTAACGATAGATGGGCTCGAATCGATAACCCCACTTCAAACATCCGATTCCACGGCATATAACAATCTTGAATATCGATCTGCACACCATCTTCTTGTAAATGTTGCTCTATAAATTGTTCCAGGTGACTACGTACCATCTCAGCCACATATCCACGTTCTCCATCTAACTGAAATTTATCCAGACCCAATTCTTGAATGGGTCCATTGCTTAAATACTTACGTACAACAGAATCATAGCCTAGGTCTTCTACATAACGTAGCGCCAGAAAATTCATATGCTCTGGAGTGGCTCCATATTGTTGATAGATCATCGATTGTGCAATAACCGTTCCTAATGTATTCGAACTGGTATTCCAGCCTGCATAACCTGCCAGTTGGTACAAAATGCCTCGCTGACGAAGTAAATCCAGCAATTCAAGATCACCACCGTTAGCATAGGCAATATCTCCAATAGCCACTACCGCATTCGGCTGACGATCCAATATGTAGCCTGCATACTCTACTAACTCTACGGTTGTCCGTTCGGTATCATAATTAGCAGACGGTGATCCTTGATAGACAGCTTCACCCATTTTTTCACCTGCGGTATTGAGCAGTAATAAGATATCCGCACTTTGTTCATCAGAAGCGACCATACCGCCTGCCGCAATAATCTGATATTTTAACGTTTCATACAATCGCCGATCCTCATACGCAGGAATAATCAAAGCTCCATTTACCGAGCTAAAACGCACATAGACCCGAGGGATATTATGATTCAACTGATTGATCATGCGAGCCACCAATGTACAACCAACTTCATCTGCACCCGGATACATATAGACACGCAAGCCTAGACGCAATGCTCGAATACGTGCCCTTACTTCCTGCTGATCTCTAGCGGTATATCCATAAGGAGCCGAATCATCTTGCGGGAAAATCAGAAAGTCGATCACACCTTGTTCTACATAATCCAGTGCTAATTGATTGATCTCCCGATTTACCGCACGACGACCTAGATAATCATCCAGCACTTCTTGAGGTAAGCGACTATTGATATCGTCCAGTTCTTGTTGCTCTTCGGTCGTTAACGGATGTTCTTCTGCATAATGTTCTAGATACCCTTTGCGAAAAATCTCTCGTCCCCAATCAGCATAATAATCCGGTTCTTCGTCTGAGGAAGAGTACTGTGGGCAACGCATAATCAGTTGAAAAGCGAACAATTTAAGTGCAGGATTCTGCTCTTTGAGTATTCGTAATCGATCCAAACGACGAGTCAGTTCGGTCACATCCAGTTCATGTAGACGGGAAGGCACAATCCCGCCGTACAATAGTGTATCTAGGGATATCACTGCTCCGTCAGCCGATTGACATTCCAATTGTGTCCATCTCCATAGCCGTTCGGTATCGGCGGCTATTTTCTTGCGTCCCATCCATTCTTGCGGAGGACGCACAGCTTGATATGATGTTCCTCGTGTCAGTTCATAAGGGAAATTATAATTACAAGGTCTTTCGTCTAAAGGTACAATCACCAATGTCATTTGGAATAGACTCCTTTGAAGTTACACCGCTTTGGGAAGGATATCTTGCTTGTCGTCGCTGGTAAAGATATCGTTCCCTTCGCTCAGAGTAAACTCGCATTTTTCTATTTGGCGGAGCAGTAAAATATAAAACGATTTATAATGCGTATTACTTTTATTATCCTTTGACGGCTCCTGCCAAGCCTTCCATGTAGTAGCGTTGGGTGAACAGGAAGACGACGATGATAGGGATTACGGAAATGATGGTTCCGGCGGCGATCCAGCCGAAGTTGTAGGAAAATTGTCCGTTGAGATATGTTAGTGCTGATGCTAATGGGTATTTTTCGGGATCATCTAGCACAACGATTGGCCACAGGAAATTGTTCCAGAATGCCATTACTTCAAGTAGCATAATGACCGCAATACCGGGCTTTACGAGTGGTAGTACTAATTGCCACCAGATGCGTAATTCGGATGCGCCGTCCATTTTACCAGAATCTCGAATTTCAGTAGGAATCGTCAAGAAGGTCTGACGCATCAGGAAGATATTAAATACCGATACAGCAGCAGGTAGCACTACACCCAGATACGTATTGCCTAAATTTAGCCATTGAATCGTTAAATAATGTACGATCATCGCTGTTGATGAAGGAATAATCATCGTTGCGATCAGCAGGGTAAAGACCATATCTCTACCTTTAAACCGGAATACGGCTAACGGATAAGCCGTCATACAGGACAAAATAATATTAAATACAACACCCATCACCGTAATGATGACCGTGTTCATAATGTATTTGGGAAAGTTCATAAAGTTCCACACTTGCGCATAGTTGCCGAAATTAATAAATGTCGGAAAAACGGCAGGTGGATTAGAAAACACATTGCGTCCGGGCATAAGCGATACACTGAGTAACCAGAGAAAAGGCCCTGTCATAAATAAAGCTAAGGCAATCAACAACACGTAAGTAATCGTATACCGAATCCCTTTTTTCCATTTACGTGCTTGCGGACTGGGTGTTTTGTAATCGGTTTTGGTTGGTATCGTTGGATTATTCATCAGTACGTTTGCACACCGCCTTTCTTGTTCAGACGGAACACCAGTATACTCAAAATGCCTACAATCACACTAACGATTAGACCTAGTGCTGACGCATAACCAAAGTTAAATTGCACCAACCCTTTTTGATAAATATACAGACTGGATGTAAGTGTCGCTGTACCCGGTCCACCTTTACCATTGGTTAGAACAAACACTTCATCAAATACACGAATCGCACCCATTAATGAGATCAACGTACAGAATAAGATATGAGGGCGCAGTAAAGGAATCGTGATCCGGTAAATGGTCTGCCAGCGACTTGCTCCATCAATCATGGATGCTTCGTAGAGATCAGTTGGAATCGATTGAAGCCCGGCTAGATACAACATCATATAATAGCCAAGCCCTTTCCACATCGTAATAAACATAATTACATACAATGCGGTGCTACTGCTGGACAACCAGCCGACTTGTTCTTGAATAACACCTAGCTGGATTAACGCATAATTGATCACACCGTTACTACTGAACAACCAGCTCCACATCAACGCTACCGCCACCATAGAGGTGACGACAGGGATGTAATAAGCGGCGCGAAATGCTTTGATCAATGGAATACGGCTATTGACCAGAATCGCCATTAAGATCGAAATAATCTGAATAATCGGTACAATCAACACATAGACCATCGAGTTCCATAGGGAAGCCAAGAAACTTTTATCTTGAAAAGCTGTTACATAATTGTCTACACCTACATAGTGCGTTTCTCCAATGACCGAATAATCGGTCAAGGACAACGGAAGTCCGTACACAATTGGCCATAACACGAATACAGCCACAATCAGCAGTCCGGGCGCCATAAATGCCCATGCAGCAAATGTTTCTGTTCTCATCCATTTCTTCATGTTCGTCCACCGCCTTCAAAGGGTCGTCTTGGGTTCGATTGTTGATCTGCTTGGAGTGCCCCTTAGTTTTGCGACAGAATTTGGTTCACTTCTTGTTCGGCTTCTGTCAATCCTTGTTGAGGGTCTTTGCCATTCATAAAGATTTCTTGCAATTGACGTGCAATCGCCGAGTTCACATCACCTGCATTTGGTACACCTACCATATAATCTACTGCTTTATCTAAGCTTTCTGCGGATACTACTTTGGCTTCGGATTCCAATGTGCCATCATTTTCAGTGAAAAAGGAATCTTTGATCGATTCTTTAGTACTTGGCAATGTATTAGCTGCTTTGGCAAATGCTGTCTGGTTCGTCGCATTGGTCAAAAATTTCGCAAATTCAGCCGCTTGTTCAGCATTAGCCGATTTGAGTGGTACCACGACATTCATCGTGTTCGACAAACGCACATCGGCTTTACCTGTAGGCAGTGGAACCGCAATTGTATTTTTATATACATCTGGTGCAGATGTTTTGATAAAATTAATAAAAGTAGGTCCTGCAATTTCAAAAGCAGTCTGTTCGCTAGAATAATATTGAATCTGTTTATCAAAGTTAGCGTCTTCTTTCACCAGTACGCCTTCTTGAATCAATCCCTGCATTTTCTGGATTAATGCAATCGTAGCTGGTGTATTAAAAGCTGCTGCTGTTTTGTCGTCATTCAAAATAGAGATTCCTTCAACCGGGAACATTCTAGCTGCAAATGTAGTTGCATACCCTGTTGCTCCTGTTTTGGCTTTGATCTCACGAGACCATTCATTCAGCTCATCACGCGTTTTCGGTGGATTGGTAGGATCAAGCCCTGCTTGCTTCACCAGACGAGTGTTCATAAATAACACTTCTGTTCCTGTATACCATGGCAAAGCATATGCTTTGTTATCAAATACAGTGGAATTGAAAATGCCATCAAAATAAGATTTTTTCTCATCATCGCTCATCCATTGACCCAGATCAGCAAGTGCACCTTTAGAAGCCATTTGATTCGCAAATTCAGTATTCAAATTGACCACATCTGGTACGTTACCACTCGCAATTCCGGTTAATAACTTATTAGAGATAGCATCATATGGATAATCGCTCCATTCTACAGTTACGCCAGGATGACTTTTTTGGTATTCTGATATTAGTCCATTAAAATAATCATTGAACGTGGGTTGAAGAGCAATCGTCCAGAATTTCAAAGTGACTTTCCCATCTTTCGCCTCATTATCTTTGGCATCTGAACCACATGCACTCAGTAGCGATACACATAATGTAGCTAGTAGACATAATGACATCCAACTTCTAAATTTCTTTTTCACAATCTTCATCCCTCTCGTGTGGCAGTTATACTTTCTACGACCATCATGTAATATGTAAGATATCACGGTGGAGATGCCAGAATCTGGAACCGTTCTACCTATGAGACGAATTATAGCAAAACTAAATGTAACAAAAAAGGGATAGACAGGAATTAAAAGGTAATCCTTGTGCAAATTGTTGTTTTTTATTACCAAATATGTGTAAAAGAAGGTGAATTCCTATGCAACCAGAATGGATGATATTAGCCGGCATTATTGTTGTTGCCGTGGTTGCTATTGCTGTTGTGCTCTGGATTGTTTTTCCTTTAAAAAAGGTCACTATACATCAGGCAGATCCTATACTACCGCCCGAGCCAACAACACAGCCTGAACCCACTGAACAAGATCCATCGCATCCTAATATTGTAGATTTATCTGCTTTTCGTGAACGCAAGCATCTGAACCAGGAAGAGCAACGTACCTCTGCTTCTGCTGATATCCAAGCTAAAGATACCTCTTCATCTGTATCTACTCCTCCCAAATTAGCAACTGTACGAAACTTACATCAACCCAAACAAGTACAATCCTTTTCCAACACTCGACTTCAGAAATGCTCTTATTGCAAAAAAGATGTCAAACATCTGACTTTTTATGCGAATGATAACGGAGGTCTTGTAGGTGTATGCAAAGATTGTGAACATATCGCCAAAAGACAAGACTTGTTACCTTTGTAAAACTAAAATGAAATTCGCAAGAAATAGTCTTGCGACTCTTTTATGAATACGCTATTATTTAGAAATAGTTGTCATGTTCGGATAGATATGGGTATGATCATACGTTGATTCTAATACCGTTACTAATGTGGAGGTCATGATGAGCAAGTATCAATTTATATGGAGCGAAGGTGTATTAGGCTACGGTGGGACAACATCTCTCGGCATGATCGCCATGCATTATATAGATCATCGTTTTGTACTGACTTTTCACAGTATTGTTGAAGAAATTACGGATACGGTTCCTTTATTTCTATTGTGTGGATATTTGTTCGGGGAAATGATGTGGCGTTGGAAAGCTCGCAACAAAGAGCAAAAAGAGTAAATTCTAGCTTTGCACTAATAGGTTTTATTTTTATACTAAAAAAATTTTTGCATAGAAAATAGAAATTAAGCACTTTATTTTTGATTATTCAGCGCTTGGCACTATAAGCGCGACTTTTTCTACTTCAATCAAACATGATTTTTGCACAGCAAAATATCTTACATTCTTCTAATAAAATATTTTTCTAGTTAGCTGATTTTCTACAATTAAAAATAAGATATTGTAAAAAAAGGCTTTGCGTATAAAACGCAAAGCCCTTTTTTTATTTTTTAAATTCTGCCCATTCTTTTTGATCATTGTAGGAGCTAGAAACAAATAAATTTTTTGTATTCTTATCTTGATAAATTTGTAAATTACTCTCAATTCCATCATCTTTGTCTGTTACTTCACCTGTATCAATCAAATGATCCATTTGTATATTTGATTCTTCTGTCTTTGAATAAACCTTAAAAAAATTATATTTTTCGCCATCATAATTAATCCATGTACGTGGAGAAGGTTCTTCCATTTTATAATTAGGAGTGGATACATAAGTTGGTTGTTCTTCTTGGGCACAAGCTGTTAAAAATAGAGTTAAAGCTGTTAGCAATAAAACAACTTTGTTTTTTAGCATATATATCACCTCCTATATTTTAAAAAGAAGTTCCATACCAATTCACATGAATACCAAGCTCATTTTTATGATCTGCATGCCATTGTGTAGTTGTATACATATTTTCATAATTCATAATACATAAAGGTTCTGCTGCTAACGGATCATGATCTAATCCATAATTATGTGATATTTCATGTTGTAAAGCTCGTGAAGTTGAAGTAGTTGTTTGATCTAATACAGTACTATAGGCAGCATATGTTGGTGGGCTTTTATATATATATGCACGTCCGCCCTCCATATAATTTGCATCAGCTACAAAACCAATAACAAAATCATAATCATCCTTACCATTACCTTTTAAATTAGATAAAATTTGTGTTGTGTCACTTCCTGTTGAAGTCCAATAACGAAATGCTTTTACATCTAAATCAATATTAAAATCTCTAACAAATGCATTATCTGTTAATTCAACGATATTTGAGGTTCTTTCTTGCCAATTAGAAAATTTCTTTCTGTATTCTTCATCAGCTGCTATTAATACAGTAGCAACTTTGCCTTCAGTAGCAGCAGTCAGTGATTTTCTACTATCTAAGTTACTTTTTATTTGGTATGTATCTATCACCACACCAGACTCATCATAAACTTTTGCTAAAGAAGAACGTTCGATTTCAACAAATGGTTTTTCTTCTTTCGTTAATGAATAGTTTCGTGGTTCTAAAGGTGTCTTTTCCTCAGGTAATTCTACTTGTGTTTCATAAAATTTTTTTACATCTATACTTTTCTCAACTGGCTCTGCATAACTAATTGTACATAATACTAAAGAAATCATAAACAAGAAACTCAGCAAAGAAAATAATTTACATTTTTTCATTTTAAACCTCCTTTTTTGTATATTATATACAATAATACAAAAAAAGGATAATTTAAGTATAATTCGATCTATTTTTTCTAAAAAAAGAATATTTACCTAGCATCAAAAAAGGG